>JALULO010000038.1 GCA_027056215.1 Campylobacterales bacterium
TTTCGTCCAAAAGGATGTGGGCTTTTTTCGGAGATGATAAGTGAGTCTACGTCAAGTGCAGCAGCGGATCTAGCGATAGCCCCGACATTTTCATTTTTAGTGATATTTTCTAGCATGATGATGTGATTTCCCATCTCTTCTATAGGAGTTTGTTTGGGGCGGATGCCGTGCATCATGACACCGTGGTGGATGTTATGTCCGACGATTTCTTTCATGATAGTTTTATCTGCGACATAAAGTAGGGGGATGTTTTTGCTTTCTATCAAGGTTTTATGCTTATGATAAAACTTTTTGGTTGCTAAAATACTTCTTACTTCTATACCTGTTTCAAGTAACATAGAAACCACTTTAGGGCTATCGGCGATAAAACTGTTATCTTTTGTTACAGCGTTATCACGTAGTTGTCGGTAGATTTGCAAAGAGGGTATATCTAAGTTTGTTATCTCTATTAGTGTCATACTATTCATGATAGCAGGAAATCTTGAGATACCAAAATATATAATTTATCATATTTTTATGGTTACTAATTAATCAAATAATGACTCTTTTGGATTGATATATTTAGAGTTTTTAACAAGTGTATCGATGCTTTTTCCTACTCTGTCCCATCGTATTTTATACTTTTTTGTCCAAGAAAAGTAGACAAACCAAGGTGTCCCTTCGATCAAACTATAAGGCACTGCTCCCCAAAAACGGCTATCGTTAGAGTGATCACGATTGTCACCCATCATGAAAAAATAATCATCTTTAACAGTTACCATTGGATAATCAAACAGCTCTTTGGGTTGAAAACCATTGTCTGTTATCTCTTCATCCGATTGGATACCGGGCAATAAATCTTTATAGGGATTTTTGACCCATAGTTGATTATCGATCTTGATGATATTTTCTTTTTTATAAGTTTTCTTTACATATGTATCACCCTCATACGGTCTTAAATAAAGCACTTTGTTTTTTACTAAGATTTTATCTCCACCCACAGCTACACATCTTTTTACAAAGTGCCTTTTTTGATTTTTTGGGTATCTAAAAACTACTATATCTCCTCTTTTAGGTCGTTTCCCCTCAATGAGATGTCCATTTCCATGAAGATCAGGCAATAAGGGAATCTCTAAAAATGGTACATGAGGTATCGGTACACCATAAGCAAACTTTTTTACAAAAAGATGATCGCCTATCAATAATGATCTTTTCATAGAACCACTTGGTATGGCAAATGATTGTGCTACAAAAAAGACAAAGAAGAGATAAAATCCAAAAACATGAGTCCAGCTGTCATCAACCTTTTGAAGTTTTTGTATGATTTTTTTGCTTATGGGATTTTTTATATCTTCACTATGTTGATAAAAGACAATAAAACCAATAATAAACAATGGTGCAAGTGGCATCTCAGGATTTATGATAAAAGAAGCTAGGGTAAGAGCAATGAATCCAAAAAGTTTTGCATATGATGATAACTTTAATCCTTTATCAAAAAGTATAAAGATAGCGATACCGATAAGTGTTGATAGGGGAAGAAGAAAAAGTAATACACCCAACCCTGCTGATATACCTTTTCCTCCATCTCCTCGTAAAAAAATACTAAAACAGTCTCCTATCACAACCAACACTGCGATTCCCCACATCGTCGCTTCAGCTACACCTGTATAATATCCCAACAAAAGCACAAAACTCCCTTTTAAGGTATCGAGTAAAAATGCGATACTTGAAGATTTTTTTGTACCTCTTTTGGATAAAATAACACCAAACGGGATACTTCCCACCAAATAAGCTAATAAGAAAAATTGTAAGTTTATGTTTTGTAAAAATTCCAAACTTATCTCCTTTTATGAAGTATTTAGCTCAGTATAATATAAAAAAATGAGCAAAAAATGAGTTTGGCAGCTTCCTAGAAAAGTTTATACATTTTTCTTTTGATATCGTCACCACTTTTTACCCCATCTTCACCTAACGAATAGATTATAGGATGGTTTTTATAAAACTAAATCTTTTTTACAGCCAATACATCTTTGATCGCTTCTATCACCACTTCAGGCTTTTCATACATCATCATATGTCCACTATCCACCCATTGAAGTTCACAACTTGGATAGAGATCTGGAAATGTCTCCATTCTTTTTTTCATCGCTTCGATATGCGGTATCATCTTCTTTGGGTGCTTGTGAAGACTGCTCTCATATGTTGCTACCAATGCAATCATAGGTATATCATTTGCACTTTGCAAATCCAAAATCTCTTGACCGCATCTATCGAGATGAGCAAACGTTTTCAGTTGGCTTTTTGGAATCAGTGATGTATCTTCAAAATCTTTAGGATGGCTTGTATCGACAAGTACCACAGCTGCTACCTCTTGCGGATATTTCTTAGCAAAGTACTGTGCATTTAGCCCTCCGAGCGAATGTCCCACTAAAATATAAGGTGGTTTAATCCCTCTGTCTTTAAGAACTTTTCTAAGATGTTTCACCATATCTGAGGTCATGATCTTATCTTTCAGTATTCTGCTATCATTTCTATTGTAAGCAAATACGCTATTGGTTTTAGAAATTTCAAGAAATACGTCATCCCAAAGTGTCATACTCACACCAAATCCATTTTCAAACACGACGGTCGGGGATTGGTTCTCTATCTGTGCGTATTTAAGCTTTTTTTCATCTATCTTGGTTGTTTTTATCTGCTTTTTAAATGCTGGGTTTGTTCTTTTGAGTAGCATTTTTAGAATGTCGAGTTTATATCCCATCTGTTTCCTTTTTGATTTTTTTTACAAGTGTATTAAACTTTTCTGGCTCTTCAAAGGGTGGAAAATGTGCGGACTTTTTAAAGGTGATAAACTCTTTTTTAGGAGCTTGCAGGGTCTGATAATACGCTTTACTCAATGCATAGTTGATAATATAGTCATCTTTTCCATGGATAAAGTATATCGGTATCTCTATCTTTGTGATGCTCTGATTTAGAGCGTGTTTATAGTAGAGTAAAATCCTCTCTTCATGTTGTCTTGTGGCATTGAACTTGTCTCGTAAGCTATAGGGTTTAAATGTCAAAATAGGGAAAAGTGAAACCCTTAACATCGCTAAAATCCCTGACTTATGATAGAGTCCACCATGTTTAATACTAAGCGATATCAATCTGTTGGTTCTTTTGGTGAAATCTATGGAGTCTAGATTTTCTTTGGTGACTCTTGGGATAGCGTGAAGCTCTTTTGCGCCTTTTTTCTCTAGTTGGTCATAAGCGATATTGTCACTTTTTATCGGGTCGGCTACCTGTGAGATAGCTATATACGCTTGATAATCCTTCGGATAACGCTCAACTATCTTCATACCAAAAAGTGTTCCCATAGAGTGTGCGAGCAGATAAATCTTCTCTTGCTTAAATCGCTTTTTTAGATAGTGTGTGAGTTCGTGCGTATCTTCAAGATACCGATTAAGTGTCAACAAAGAGCGATCTGTATCTTTAAATCGTGATCTTCCTTCTCCTCTTTGATCCCAGTATACAAGCGTAAAATCCTCTTTTAACGCAGCATTGAACTTTGCAAAATGTGCACTTTCACTTGTACCACCATGCAGGAGTAAAAGAATCGGATTAGTACTATCAAGACCTCGTATCATGATAAACTGCTTGACACCACCTATCTCTATAAACTTTGCTTCGTCAATTGCTTGCACACTCAAACCTTTTTTGTCTGCATTATAAAGAGTTTTAGAATTTTTGTCATTCACATATGGTAAGATATGCTCATGAAATATTTAAGAGCGTACATCGAATCGATGATAGAGATAGATGAAGAGGAGTGGCAAAGCGTCACGGAACTTTTTACTACAAAAGAGTACAAAAAAGGTGATGAGCTTTTTACTGCTGGGGAGATATGCCAAAAGCTCTACTATGTTGCATCGGGTATCACTCGTATTTATAGTATCAGTACCGAAGGCAAAGACCTCACTTGGGCGCTTAATTATAATAAAAATGGCTACCAACTCGACCCCTTTTGCGGAGATTATGTCTCCTATCTCACGCAAACCCAAAGTAACTTTTTTGCAGAAGCATTGGAGGATTGCACCGTTTATGAAGCAGATTTTGTAGCACTCGATAAACACTATGAAAGCGGACTCAAGTGGATGACTTTAGCTAGACGGATATCCGACGCGCAACTTGTCATCATCGCACAACGCACCCAAATGTTGAAACGACTCACCGCCAAAGAGAAATACCTTCTCATG
>JALULO010000039.1 GCA_027056215.1 Campylobacterales bacterium
CAGTGGCGATCACTTTGGTATCGATTATGAGAATTGTACCTTTAGCCCATTTTATTATGATTCAAATCGTATCAATGGTTCTATATTGCTGGACATCAATCAAAATATGCAAGATTATCAAAACACACTTTTAGATTTTGCTGTCTCTTATATACATACTTATTTTTATACAGAGTTTGGAGAGTTGTACATCGATGGTGATTTAGGTGTACATTATGATCATCATCGATATGATAATGGTTTAAATATTACATTTACAACCAATCATCTTACCATTGAAAATAATCGTTTTTATGAAAAAGAGATATTTGATAATATTGTACTCGATTTCTTTATGGACACTTATACATTGGATTATCATTACAACTATAGCGGTACACTTTATAGTAACTATTTAGGAAGATTAAGCTTCAGTACTGTTGATACGATGTACGGTTATAAAGACCAAAACCCTTACAGGGGAGAGTTTAAAATCACCAATGAACATATTAGTTTGCTTGTTCTCCCTCAAGATGACTATTATGTAGATATTGTTGTAAAAAACCATTATCAACCTTACGAAAATCATACAATCCATACCACGTGGATTAACATGGGTCTTTAAGAGCTTGTAAAGTTATTACCGCACCAACTAAATATTTTTTATCAAAATATTTTTTTGCTATAATCTATTTAAAAAGAGGAGTCTCAGTGATCATACGCGTTATTTTACTACTGACACTCTTTGGAATCTCTTTAAATGCAACACCTAGATTTAAGACCCTGCATATCAGCGGAAATAAAGCCATCAAAACATATAAAATCTATGATGCTCTGGCATTACAAACACCTGCTTGGTACGAGTTTTGGAAAGAACCTCATCCTCAAATCAATCCAAAAATCGCTAACTCATTTCAGGAGACCTTAGAGTTTTTCTATCGTTCACAGGGATTTTATCATACCAGGATCAGTAAAAAAGAAAATAATACAACTATCACTTTTCATGTCAAAGAGGGAAAAGCTGTTCATGTCCATACTATCACTATAAAAAGTGATATCAATATCAATAAATACATCACCTTCAAAAAAGGAAATAGATTTATCGCTTCGAGGTTTGTAGAGATAAAAAAACAGATCAAAGAATATCTTTTAATGAAAGGATACTGTAACAACACACTAAAAACAAAAGCATACGTAGATATCAAAAAAAACATTGTAAACTTAGTTTATAACATCAAGCACAATAAACCATGTACCTTTGGTAAGATAAGCGTACATCCACCAAAAGGAATCTCAAAAAAAGTTGTTTTTTCAAGGCTCTTGTATAAAAAGGGAGATAAATACAGTCTCGATAAAATCAATAAAAGTTACAGTACCCTATCAGGTTTGGAAGCATTTGACGGTGTACAACTTACAACAAAAAAAGAAAAAAGTCGTATTGATACAGATATCACACTTTATCCAAAACAACACCCAACACGCCGTGAGATAGGTATAGGGTATGAAACAAACTATGGTCCAAAAGCCTTTATAAAGTGGAATCGTAAAAATTTCCAAGGAGATGCTAGAAAACTCTCTTTTGATATCAAATATGCCAGAAAAGAACGCTTTTTGAAAAATGAATTTTTCTGGCCAGCTTTTTTAAAAGTACCTAAGATTGATTATTATCTAGACTTTAAAAATGTCTTTGTTTATTCGCATCTTACTTTTGAAAACTTTCAAGAACAAAAACTCTCAGAGACGTTGCATCTTTTAAAAGATTATGATTGGTTTAGTATTGATATGGGACTTGGAATAGAAAAAATCAAGATTAAAAAGTTTAAAGATGTATGCAATATCTCAGCCGGTGATTTTTATATGTTTTACCCTTTTGGACAAATGATACTTGATTTACGTGATTCCAAAATCAATCCTAAACATGGGTTTTATGCCAGTCAATATATCGAAGCCGGGTTGCACTTTATCATCAGTGATGCAACTTATATCAAAAGTTTAACAGAAGTTAGAGCTATATATACGATGCAAAAGTTTACACTTGCACTAAAATCAAAACTTGGGCTTTTGAGTGAAACACAAAACAAAGTTCCAGAATCAAAACTATTTTATGCCGGTGGTGCATTTTCAAACCGTGCCTATTCGTACAATTCACTTGGTGCATTTGATGCACACTGTGGTGATGTCGGAGGGCGTACATTATTAGACAACAGTATTGAAATAAGCCATCCCATTTACAAAAAACTTGATATTGCATTTTTTTGGGATTCGACACTTATCAGTACTAAAACATTAGAATTTAGTTTAGATTTTAAACATGGAATCGGTACAGGATTGCGTTACAATACCGCCATCGGACCAATCAAATTTGATATAGGTGTGAATCCTGAAAATCATAGCCAATATGCTCTACATTTTCAGATAGGACAATCATTTTGAAGAAAAGGACTGTCCAGTTTCTGGGATTGATCGAAGTTATGATTTTGCTCGGTGCTCTTACGCTTTTTGTACTATCAAATCCAAACAGTTTAACACTCTTTGTGAACTATACAACAAAAGAACTCGGTCTCAGTTATGAAAAAGTTTCCGGAAATTTATTACAAACAGTCACCCTACAAAATATCAGATACCATAACCACTTACTTGCAAAAGAAGCTTCTATCAACTGGAATATGAAAGCGCTATTAACAGCATCCTTGAAGATTGATGAAATCATCGTTAAAGAACTCAATATCCCTCTAACTGAACAGTGGATTAAAGATTTAAATCATAAATTTGCTTCAAATAAATCTAAAAAGGTACAACATATTCCTATAATCGAGATATCTGAAATCGTGTTTTCTGCACTTCCATTCTCTCAAGGGGATATAACGGTTAAGAGAATTGAGTTACAAGCAAATAATATCAAGGGAGATTTACACCATATTGATATCGGTTCTGTTTCATTCCTCACGCAAAATAATTATGCTGATATCACTGCGCTGGCTCGCATCAAGGCGGGAACACTTTATTTTGAAAAATTATGGCTGGAAAATATTGATATCAAAAAAGTTATAACTTTGGTTAAAAAACTACAAAATGATACAAAAACGCAGCAACAAAAGAAAGGGGAAAAACAAACTTTTATCAAGAACATCCAGGCTCAGAGTATTATCATCAATATTTTACCCACACATTATCAACACTATGATATCAAACATACGACACTTACGTGTAACCAACTTTCTAGTAACCTTAAAACTATCAATGCCAAACATATATTTATTGATACCTATACAAATATCTGGAATCTTTCATCTGATGGTCAAATTAAAAATAATAAACTCTATACAAGCGTAAAAGTAGATGTAAATAACACATATTTTAAGCGTTTTGTACCATTTTTTAATTTAGAAAAGCTGAACCCTATCGCTGTAAATTTACAAGTTAATCAAAAAGGATTAAGTGGAAACATCAAAGCAAAAACAGATACTTTACTCATCTCAAAATATAGAGACTACAATGTTTCTCTACCCAATATCTCAGCACATGTGGATTTCGATTTTACGAAAGTACAAATGGATGGTGAAATCAATGCAACCTTAAAATCAAAGTATACAAAAGAAAGTAATTTTAATACTCGTATCTATTATCACGATACTTTTACGTATGATGGTACAGGAAAATTAAATCTATCAAACACATTTCCTAAAAAACTAAAAAAAATACTCAATCATGTGAATCTTACATTTTACGGAAACATAAAAAATATCACTGCTTATGCTAAAACACCTTATCTTGATGCAACGTATAAGGGTACAAATTATCAAAAAGAAAATCTCTATGTAACACTATCTCATCTTACACCAAAACTTATGAAGATAGAAGTACCCCATGGTTTAGAGTCACTTGAAGGAAAGATAAAAGCTGATATACCTATCAATTTTAAACAGTTTTTTCCACTGAATATAAACTATACACTTTTCTCTAACGCGATAGATATCAATGGCACAGTAAACTATAAAAAAGATATTAAAACAAATGCAACTATCTCACTTTCTAAAAATAGCATTATCAAGAACATCATACCAAGACTAAAGACAAATGCACTTTTTCCTGCAAAAGTTAATCTGAACTATCATAAAAATAAAACAAATATCATTTTTAAAAGTAAATGGATAAATACAAAGATATTTTATGATTTCAATAGCACGAACTGTGATGCGTCTTGTAATCTTGATAATCAAACACTCTATCTCAAAGGAACAATAGATCAAAAGTTTAATATTTTTCTTAATAGTCCTTCTATACGCGAATTTCAAAATACATTAGCACATATCTATACTTTTAAGAAATTGCCTGTTGATGGTGCTGTTTTTGTGCAAACGACCATCACCAACAAATCCAAAATTCAAACAGCTATTAAAAGTAAATGGTTTGTATATGAATATAAACCTAATCATTTTGCATTTGCCGAAAAGTTACGCTTAAATACAACATATAATAACCATTTATTAACACTTAATAATTATTATTTTAGTACTTATTTAGATAGAGACCGTATCTTTTTCGCTAATCGACCTTCAAAAGCAACTATAAACAAAAAAAAACAAATAAACATCGCGAAAGTATGGGTTAATGATGCCATCATCATAAATGGAAAATATTCTATTAAACAAGGATCTGGAACATTACGTGCACATACAAAAAATTATCATTATGATGATTTAGAAGGTAATTTTTATTTTGACAGTGATATCAACCTTAAACTCCAGAAAAAAGCAACTAGTATTGAAGGATTCATACAACTTAATAAAGGAACTATCACCTATCAACACCGTAAAGAACATTATGTGCAAGATGAAGATATCATCATCATTCAAAAGAAAAAATCTGATACCAATACAACACGACCTGAAACGATATCTGTTGATTTATCTCTTAAAACAAAAGAACCTATTGTTTATAAAATACCTAATACAGATGTAAAAATAAGTGCTGATTTAAAACTCTGGAAAGAAAAAAAACAAAATCTTGAACTTTTAGGTATGATCAAGATTTTAAGTGGTATGCACACAGAAGGCGATAAAGAGTTTGAAATACAACCAAGTGAAATCTTGTTTGCAGGTCCGCTACTCAATCCTTACCTCAATATCCGTGCGATACATGAAAGTGACCCTTACAAAATATATATCAATATAAACGGGCAACTTGATGCACCATTAATTAATTTTAGCGCAACACCTTTTTTAACACAAAGTGATATCCTCTCCATTTTGCTTTTTAATGCTACAACAAATGACCTCATCAGCGGATCCCAAGACAAATCAAAAACAGCTATATCTATGTTTGGCAACGCTTTTGCCAAAGAAATCGTACAAAACTTTGGTATCAAACTTGATAAATTAGTTTTGTCAACAACGCAAGAAGGAAAATTTGGTATAGAAGTGGGGAAAAAACTATCTAAAAAGCTTACATTGATCTATATCAATGATATCGTTCAAACTATAAAAGTACGTTATAAAATGAGTAATCACTTCGAAAGTGATTTTATATTTAGCCCTGACAATAGTGGGGTTGACATTATTTATAAAGATGAATACTAATGAAAAAAAAGATTATTTTTACAATATCAATTATCCTGATTTTTTTTGTAAGTTGCAGTACCGTCACCCGTACATCAACACTTCCACAAACCCAAAGCGGCATCAAAATCAATGCTTATTTTTCCAAAACCACTTGCAAATATAGCAAGGGGGACGGCATCGATCAACTTTTGATTACAGACATACTCCATGCAAAAGAACAAATACATTTAGCCATCTATGCACTCACCAACGACCGTATTCGAGATGCTTTGATTCAAGCACATCAAAAAGGTGTAGAGATTAAAATCATAACAGATGACTATGCATTATATAAAGATGATATGAAAGTTCTCAGAAACAGTGGGATTCCTATCCAGAGTGATGAAGATAGCAATGCCCTGATGCATAACAAATTTATGATCATAGACAATCAAACAGTCTGGACTGGCTCATGTAACTATACATACCATGCCTTTTACTGTAACAACGAGAACCTGGTTAAAATAACAGGCTCAAAAATTGCACAAGTTTATGAAACCGAATTTCAAGAACTGTTACAAAAAGAGTATAAAGAAAAAGCATATATTTCTAAAACATTAGAGATTTATTTCTCCCCAGAAGATGATTTTGAGCAAAGGTTGATTGCCTTGATTGATGGGGCGAAAGAGAGTATAGATTTTTTAGCTTTTGCCTTTACCAATAAAGATATAACTGATGCGTTACTCTCTAAATTTTCACAAGGTATTAAAATACGAGGTGTATTTGATGAAAAACAAAACCATTATCAATCAAGTTCAAAATATAATCTCTTGAAGAAGGAAGGATTAAATGTTAAACTTGATGGCAATAAATTTACACTCCACGATAAAGTATTTATCATTGATCATAAAATCGTCATCACTGGCTCTTACAATTTTACGGTAAAAGCAAATGAAACAAATAATGAAAATAGTATTGTTGTTTTTAATAATGCTTTTGCTAAAAAATATCAACAAGAGTTTGAAAAAATCTTTACACAAGCGAAAGATCCTACAACGAGTAGAACCTTGTCATATACTTACAACAAAACCAATCTATCACCAAAAAGCATCTTAAAAAGTACACCTTTCCCTTCTTCACTTTCAACCACTATCTCCCCTCCAAGTTTTGAAGTGATAAGGTTATAAACGATATGCATACCCAAGCCACTACCGCCATTGCCTCTTTTAGTGGTAAAAAAAGGATCAAAAATCTTTTCTTTTTGCTCCTGATTTAACCCTTTCCCGTTATCTTGATAGAAAATACAAAGCATTTTATTTTCATCTAAAAAAGCAGATATTTTTATTTCTCCTACTTCATCTTTTTCATAAGCATGGATAATGCTATTCATAACAAAATTGGTAATGATTTGAGAAAAAGCACCAGGATTTGATTTTAATTGAATATCTTGATCAATATCAACTATAATTTTATGTTTCGTTTTTTTAGTTTCGTTATAAATAGAAAGCAATATCTCATCAACATATGCTTTTAGATAAAATTTTCTATCTTCATCGCTGCTTTGATCCACTGCTACTTGTTTAAAACTTTTAACAAGATCAGCAGCTTTTGTTAAATTATTTTGAATCGAATAATTTAAAGTCATACTACTTTCTAAATACGATATAAAATCTTCTTTACCCAAATTTTCTTCTTCAAAAAGTTTTTGTAAGATTTTGGTTTCATCGTTAAGATGTGTAATCCCCGTTAAAGCTATTCCCACAGGAGTATTAATCTCATGTGCAATGCCTGCTACCATACCTCCAAGACCAGCCATCTTCTCAGACTCTATCAATTTCTTTTCAGAGTTTTTTATCTCTACAATCTTCTCTTTTAACTCACGATTAAGCACACTTAAAGCACTATAATTGTCTTTTAACTCTTTAGATCTAAGTTGTTTAAGTTCTCGTTCACGAAAGAAACTTTGATAGTTAGAGTACTGTACGATAAAATCATCTACATATTTATCGCCAAATCTCTCATCCTCAGCAACTTCAAAAAAGAAAAGAGATGTCAGCGTTTGATTGATATTAATCCCCATAAACTCACCAAAAGTAGAAAAGCCAATTAACGGAATATCATCAAATGTTTTTATATTAGATAAATCTTCTTTATTAAAAATTCTTCTTAAAATACAATCATTTAACAATCCTGCAACAGGTTTTGAAGGTTTATCTTCCAAAAAAAGATCAAAATCATTTTGGGTATGTTTTACAATATCAGTCATACGACACAAATAGAGCTCATCTCCAAAATCCACATCGATGTAAAAATAAATAAGCTTCTCTTCAAGATCTACAGATGCAACAGAACGGATATATAACTCATTTTCTATCTCTAATCCAAAGGCAAAACGTGCAAATCTTTTTTCAAGGTTTTCAGGCTCACATTTAAAAATAGAACAGAAATAATCGATAATATTGTCAGATGTTTCACTATTTTTTCTTTTGACCGTTTTTACACATCTGAGTGCTGCATCCGCTTCAAGCACGGTAAACGATTGCTTAGTTTTCGCAAAATTTTGCGTTTTGAAGATACCAAATCGTATAGCATCGCTCACTTCTACCAAGGCGATGACTCCCTTTTGCTGGGTTACTTCGTGGTCATTAAAAAGATAAGTCTCTTTAAAATCAAATGTTCCTCCTGATGAACCACCGATGATATTGCAAGGAAATTTTCCACTTCTATAGATCGCTTCCATAAAAAAACTTTCACTATTGGAAACACCATCTATCAAAGTAAATGCAAAATATTTTTTATGATCTATCACTTGGTTAAGTTGTAGTTTTTTTATCTCTTCTTCTATCAATGCTACCCTTTGGGAAGGCGTTTTTACAATCTCTTTTTTGATGATGTCTTCATTGTGCAATCCCACGGTATGCAGTGTGACATCTTTGATCATCTCAGAACTAAAACTTTGCAATACTGTCGTATCCCATGTATCATCTGCTTCTAAATAGATATTGCTATTTTGTCCTGGATTGATATTGCAAAGTTCTCCAGCACTTGAAGAGAGTATCACTTTGATATCACTAGAGAAATAATCTCTGATTTTTTTAGCATAGGTAGCAAAGTCTACATGTGGTGAAATATAACCTACGATAAACTTCGTTTTATTTTCAGGGAAAAGGAGTTTTTCAAGTGTTGTATCTGATATTTGAGATACTTGCATTTTGATATTTTTAATATATTGATTTCCCCCTACTTCTATTTTAGGTTCTATACTTTTACCAATAATCTTATCTAAGTTTTCAAAAAGAAGATCAACTAATTTTGGTTCAAAATGTTTTCCCCTTTCCTCTTTAAAAAGCGTAAGTACCTTTTCAATCGGCCATGCATCTTTATAAATCCTTTTATGTGTGAGTGCATCAAACACATCTGCAACAGCTGTAACCCTACCACAAAATGATATCTCTTCACCTTTTAGACCACTTGGATATCCACCGCCATTCCACTTTTCATGATGATCTCTTGCAATCAAGGCTGCTGTCCGCAAGATTTCTCTTTTTGAATCTTTTAAAATCTCCCATCCTATTTGGGCATGTTCTTTCATCTTTTCAAACTCTTGGGCTGTTAATTTACCAGGTTTTAACAATATCTCATCAGAAATCGCAACTTTTCCTATATCATGCATAGGTGAAGCAAGTTTAATCTTTGTTGCTTCTTCATCACTACAGCCATAGGCTTTTGCCAAGATATAAGAGATATGTGCAACTCTGGAAACATGATTTGCAGTTTCTTTCGAACGACTTTCTATCACTTCTCCAAGTCGTTTTACGATTTCACTTTGGGTATTAACCATTTCGTCATTGAGACAAAGATTATCAAATGCAATAGAAATATTGTTAGAAAAGATTTCCAAAAGATTTTTGTCTAAATCGTTTAGATTTGTACATCCTTCCAAGTATAAAAGGATTGTCTTAGCATTGGCAGACTCATAAAAACCTACATAAATATCCTCTTTAAAAAAACTCTTTTTAGATTCATACGCTTCATACATAAGGTAAGCAGCATCTTCAGTAATCGCTATATGTTCTCTGGCTGCAGATAAAACAGAGAATTCTCCATCTTCCAAGGTTGCAAAATAAGCTTCATATTCTTTATCATCTCGCATAGGAAGTTGTAAGATAGAAACAAGCTGCGTTAAAACACCTTCTGTAAATAGGATTAAAGACTTTTCTGTAAAAAGTGATTTGGTAGCTTCAATGATTTTAGTCAAGCCAACTCTATTTTGCTCGATCGTTATGATATCTTGATATCCTCTTAAAGCAGATATAACGATACTGTATAATTTAGAAGATGTTAGTTCCGTTTTTTCTCTATAATCATTGATATCATAATCTCTTATAACATCTTTTTCAGGAGCTTGTCCAGGTTGTCCAGTTCGCAAAACTATTCTAATATTTTTATTTTTAAGTTTTTCTCTGATTGCCTTTACTGTTTGCAAACCTGCATCGTCACTTTCCATAACCACATCAAGTAAGACGAGTGCTATATCTGAATTTTCATGAAGTATTGCGACTGCTTCCTCTCCACTATAAGCATGTAAAAACTCTAATTCTCGCTTGGCAAATGTAAACTTTGAAAGTACTGACACTGTAATATCATGTACATCTTGCTCATCATCTGCTATCAATACTCTCCACTTAGGGAGATTGTTTGTCTGCAACACAAACTCTTTTTGGGCAAACTGTAACATCAAGAACTACCTTTGTATTTTATGGCTTTTAACATAGATCGGTATGTGTAGAAAAATATTGATTTTGTATTCACGATAACTCTTTAAAACGCATTTCCACGATAAGCTTCTTTTTTTGCTTTTGCAATTTCAAGTGCATACAAAAACTTACTCTCCAATGTATCAAAATCATCAGACACTTCATGTATATGTTTTTTTAAACTTTGTGCAAGTTCACTGATTGCCGTTAACTGTTGTGTTAAAATATCCTGATGTTGTAAAGCAACAAATACTTCATCATCTGTATCTATACCACTACTAAATATAAAATCATTTATTTTTTCCATAGCAGTAAAATTCAACATGGAAACATCTTTTTGAACATGATCAATATGTTCAAAAATAGTATCAAGCACATCACATACTTTTTCTCGATTATGATCATTCAATGGGGTTTGCATCACTTGCATTATATTCCTTTTATACGAACTGAAATATCTCAGTGTTTGCTTAACTATCGACAAATTTACTTTTATCATAAATAGTGTAAAATGTAATATGAAAATATTACTTTTGCTATATATATCTATATTTTTTACAGGTTGTCTCTATTTTGGTGACAGAGGTGTATCTACACATCTGTATAATGATTGTAAAGAATATTATGATCTTTGTGGAAACTACCATAAAGATTGTCCAGACAATATCATAGATTATAGTGAAATCAAAAAACTAAAAAGAGACATCTTAAATCCGACGAAAGTATGCTGTGAACCTGAACCTTGTACGAGATGAACGCCAAAAATGGTTAACATGGAAAAATATCGTTTCCTTACGTAAACAACTTGCTTTAATTCCCGATATCAGTACTAGCTGTGATATCGGTGATTGTATCACTCTCTCAGGAGATATTTCATCAAACCAACAACAAGAGATAGAAGCATTTGCCTGGATGTTACGTCCTTGGAGAAAAGGACCTTTTAAAATTTTTGATACTTTTATCGATAGTGAATGGAATAGTGCTTTAAAGTACAATCTCTTATCTCCTCATTTTGATTTAAAAGACAAAAAAGTGGCAGATATCGGCTGTAATAATGGCTACTATATGTTTCGTATGCTAGAGCAAAAACCACATAAAATCGTGGGTTTTGATCCTTCTCCCCTCTATAAGACACAGTTTGACTTTATCAATCATTTTATAAAAAGTGATATCAAATATGAACTTTTAGGGATTGAACATCTGGAATTTTATGAAGAAAAATTTGATATTATATTTTGTTTGGGAGTTTTATATCACAGAAGTGATCCTGTAGGTGCACTCAAATCACTTAAAAAAGGGTTAAATAAAGGTGGTAAACTCTATCTCGATACTTTCATGATAGATGGTGATGATGATATCGCACTCACACCACAAAAAACATACTCCAAAATACCCAATATCTACTTTGTCCCCACTATTTCAGCGCTTAGAAACTGGTGTATACGTGCGGGCTTTAAAAATATAGAACTTTTAGAGATAAAAGAAACAGATGCCACCGAACAACGCAAAACAAAATGGATACAAGGAGAGAGTTTAGAAAACTTTTTAGATCCCCTCAATCCCAAACTAACCATAGAAGGATATCCCGCACCAAAACGTGTTTATATCTGTGCCAGCCTTTAAGAAAAAAAATTTTATCCGATATTCAAAATAACTTAAAAAAGCAAGGGTAAACATTGGGTGAAGTATTAGAGCAGGAATCATCACAAGTACTACAAGAATTACGAACACATCAAAAAATTCAAACAAACCATGCTTATGAACTTTTAACATTAGATGACAATTTTGCAAGGGTAAAACTGCTTACAAAATTAACCGAGAAGGTAGATGATACGGCTTATGTTTATCCTCCAGCTATATTTTCATGTGCCAATTTTTCAGCAATGGCTGCTATCAATGAAAAAGGTAATCATCTCATCAACAGTAAAGTAGATTTTCTTAATCCCATCAAAGAAGAAGATGAAGAGATAATTTTTGAAGCTACAGCAACAACAAACAGTTCAGGGAAAAAACAAATCGAAGTTGTCGGATTAGTAAGAGAGATGATCGTATTTGAAGGTAGTTTTGTTACCATCAAACTCGACCAAAAAAGTCTTTTAAAAGATTAGGAGTCTTTTCCAGACTCCTAAAATTCTCAAAACCGTACTTCAACTTCAAAAAGTTCACGAAACATATACGCTTCGATGATATCTTCTATATAAAGTTGTAACGGAGCTTCAAGCACGGGGATAGACTCTTCAAAAAACGGTGCGACATAATCATCTTTACTTTTAACAACAACCGCTTCGATAAACTCCTCAATATCTTCTCTATTTTCATAAAACGTTATATTAGTTGCTCTCGCATTTTCCACTTCCACCAATGCCCAACTTTTGGCATCGGGAATCAATGCTATTTCAGCCTCTTCATCTGCTTCACGCATCGGTATCAATATATACATCTTTATATCCTTTTAAATTTTCATAGCATTATAGGCTAAGAACAATACAGCGAGAGGTGCAATAAAACGTATACTAAAATACCATATTTTAAATACGGTATTTCCCATATGCCCTAACAGTTCGCCCTCCACGATATCTCTTTTCATCACGTATCCAACAAAAATAGCGATCAATATACCACCAAGAGGCATCAAGAAAGAGTCAACAGAAAACTCTAACACATCAAACAGTGACTTCGTACCAAACGTTAACCAATCTTTATAACCATCTGAGATCGAGAATACCACCAAAACACCTACGATAAAATAAACTATTGAACTCCAGATAACCGCTTTTTTACGCTTCCATGATAATCTATCTTCCAAATACATAACAGACGGTTCTACCAAAGAGATAGCAGAAGTCAAACCGGCAAAAGCCATCGCTAGAAAAAAGACAAATGCGACGACAGTACCTGTCATACCAAGTTTTGCAAAGATCACAGGCAATGAGATAAAAACCAATCCAGGTCCTTTTGCCGGTTCACCACCAAACTGAAATAAAAATGAAAAAATCACAAGCCCCGCAATCAAAGCTATAAATGTATCCATAAAAGCTACCATCAATCCAGCTTTATATATCTCTGCCTTTTTGGGCAATGCTGCAGCATACGTCATGATAGAACCGATACCAATGGAAAGCGTAAAAAAGGAGTGGCCAACTGCCCGTATAATCGCTTCGGAACTAAGCTTGGAAAAATCAGGTGCAAACATGAAATGCACCGCTTTTTCAAAACTATCAAAGTTCATCGCATACATCAATAATCCTAATAAAATAAATAATAAGAAAGGAATCAATATAAGATTTGTCTTTTCGATACCCTTTTTAATCCCTCCAAGTAGTACGCCACCAACAAACAAAACAGACAAGAGATGAAAAAAGATTTGTAAAAACGGTTTATGCCCATAAAGTTGATCAAAAATAGCCTTTGCATCATCGATGGAAGTTGGTAAACCTACAAATGTCAGATATATATAATAAAAAATCCACCCAATCACAACGGAGTAAAACGTCATAATCACTAAACCAGTAAAAAGGGTAAAACCTGCATATTTCCACCCACGCTTACTATCATCAGGTGAAAGTGTTTCAAAGTTACTTACACAATCTTGCTGACCACGCTTACCAATCACCATCTCAGCGATCAGTAAAGAAGCACCAATCAATAAAATCGTTACCAGATAAACCATCACAAAAGCACCACCACCATAAACACCTGTTATATAAGGAAACTTCCAGATATTTCCAAGCCCTACAGCCGCACCCGTAGCAGAGAGAACAAACCCTAAACGACTAAATTTACCTATTTGTGCATTCATTTGATTCCTTTGTAAAATTTTAACTTAAAAGAGATTAAAGAAAAATTTGTTAAAATAAACTTTACCTTAATAACGCAATATATAATAAAAAGAAATTATATGTTATGATAATTCAAATAATTTAATAAAGGATAGTTTTATGAAAAAATATTCACTAATTCTACTTCCCGTACTACTAGGAGTATGGATAAGCGGATGTGACAGCCAATGTTGCTCCAAAGTTGAACCCGCAGTCGACAACAAAGCACCTGTTGCCCTCATCAATTTAAACGGCATACAAGTAAATGGAGAGTGTACCCCAGGTATAAACATCACCCTAACACCAGGTAGTACAGATAGTGACGGTAGCGTTACAGACAACATCTGGAAAGTAGATGGTACAGAAGTCGGAAACACAACCGTAACGTGTCCAGACGCAGGTACTACAAAAAATATCTGTTTAACAGCCGTTGACAATGACGGTAAAAAATCGCAAGAAGTATGTAAAACGATTACTGGAAAAGCACAACAAGTTACACAAGCTACACCACCTGCTTCTATCATCAAAAAAGGTACAACATTTAATGATGGTCAAGAATTTACTTGTGATAAAGTACACGATACAGATACTATCCATACCTATCCTAATGATATCTATTTATATGGTAGTAATACACCAAAAGATATCAAAGAAATTACGTGGAAGTATACTTATCATAATACAGACGGTAGTGTAAATACAAATACAAAAACACAAAGCCAATACAATCAAGATGAAGGAAAAGATGCTGGATACTGTACAAAATGGTTTCATACAGATGATGTCAAGACAATCGACTTCACCATCACAACAGTTGATGACGACCAACAAACAACCGCTACAAACTATACATTTGATGTGGGAGCAGGTACGTTAACTAAGAAATAATTGTAACAGGTTATGCAATCTTTTTGCATAACCCACCTTTAAGCAAACTTTGTCATAATTGCACCAAAAAGCAAAGGCTTTTATGCAACCGATCACTGTCACCACACTCAACAACCAAATCAAATCTCTTCTT
>JALULO010000040.1 GCA_027056215.1 Campylobacterales bacterium
GATGCAGGTGCATCGGCAAAAGATAATGTAGATAGTTATGTGGCTGTTAAAAGAAGTGGTACAGTCGATGTGAAAACAGTGGGTACTTATATCATCACCTTTACAGCAATAGACAAAGCGGGGAATAAAGCAACAAAAACAAGAACTGTAAAAGTGTTTGCTCCAAGCAACACAGTCAATGTATCAGTCAAGGGCGATACGCTGACGTTCAAATGGAGTGGCTTTTTAGATCAAAAGGACACAGGACTAATTAAAATTGGGTCAAAAGGGTATTGGTTCTCAGGTTCACAAGGGAGCAAAACTTATCCAATAAATGGCGATAATGGAGATTGGGTAAAAATTCGTACTAGAGATTTAGAAATTCTTTACAATAAATATTTTAAACCAACAAGAGATGTTTATGCACCATACATTCTATTAAACTATGGACATGGAAGTACGCATCAAAGGATACCCGTGCATCAGCCTTATAAAGAACTTGGAGCAACTGCCAGAGACAATGTTGACAGTACTGTCAAAGTCATTATCTCACATAACATAAATGTGCATAAGTTAGGAGATTATAAGGTAATCTACACTGCTATAGACAAAGCTGGTAATAAAGCCACTAAAAATAGAGTAGTAACAGTGTATGACAGCATAAGTCCTATTGCAGAAATTAAAGGACCTAAATGGCAATCTCTGTATCAGAATGAAAGATATGTAGATGATAGTGTTGTAGTCACAGATAATTATGATAAAACTTTTAAGATTGCAAAAGATATAACTTTTGCTCCAAACAATGACAATGCAAAAAAATATAAAGTCACCAGTATTGACACATCCAAAATAGGTCTTTATAAGATAAAATATACGGCATACGATTCAAGTGGAAATCAATCGACATATAAACTCAGATATGTAAATATCATGAAGAGAAAGCCAGTGATGCCTGACACAAGACCTCCAAGAATCACATGTGCTTTACAGGTCACGAATGATGGCAGAACCATACCAAGTGCCACCGCAGTAGATGATAGAGATGGTGCTGTAAAAGTAACAGTCACTTATGGAAGTGGCATCAGTCATGGGCTGTTAAGGGATGGGAAGCCCACAACCACACAAGGTGTATATCTTGCTATCTTTACAGCGACAGATAAAGCAGGAAATAAAACAGTTAGAATGCAGTATAACTATGTCTCTTTGGCGACATGGTATATGAACTTTGATATTATAACAGATATCGTTCAGAAACGATACGGTCAATGGTGGTAGGAATATCAGATAGAGTAATCCTCGAATAAGTCGGGGATCAAATTGTATTGGAAGTGGAAGCTTTAAAAGGTTAGGGTAAAACTTGTACCCTCTCCCAAGGTTGAGTGCATATCGATTTTGATATGGTATTGTTTACATATTTTATCTACGATGTTTAACCCCAATCCAAATCCACCACTTTGATCTGTCGCTCTGTAAAATCGTGTATAGATCTCTTCTTGCTTCTCTTTGGCTATACCGATTCCGGTATCTGATATACTTAAACGGTTATCTTTGAGGGATACTTCTATCTTTCCACCTGATTTGTTGTATTTCACGGCATTGGAAAGCAGATTGCTTAACAGGCGTATCAAGCTCTCTTTATCCAAGTGGACAATCAAAGGATTTTCATACTTTTGTGTGATTGTAATCTTTTTTATACTTGCAAGTGCCACAAGATGTCTAACTTGTTCTTCGCAAACTTTACCAACATCTAACGATTGTGTTTTTGCACTAACACCATCTTGCAAAAAAAGATAGGTGAGATCTTTATAGATATCTGAGATACGTTTGGCACTTATTTTGATACGCTCATCATGCCTATCTTTATGCTCTTTTTTAGCATCTACACTCATCAAAAGTGCTGCTATAGGGGTGTTTAGTTCATGGGTACTCTCTTTGATAAAGTTATCCATCCAAATACGCCGCATCTGCATAGGTTGTATAAAAAGACGTGCCAAAAAGTAGCCAGAAACAGAGACAATCAAATAAGCCAGCAAAAGTATAAGGATGATTCTATGTTTGGCTGTATCAATTTTTTGAAAAAAATGATCATCACCAATCAACATCTTATCGACACCCAAATGCCCAAACGTACTCTTATCTACCAGTAAAACCATGTTTTGAAGTAGTGAAAAAGGTTTAGAGAGATTGGCATCTTGTATCATATTTCCTGAGAGTATCGCACCATCTTTGTCAAAAAGTGTTACATGAAATGGTGCTTTTTGTATCACTTTTGCTAAGTCCAGTGGACGTTTATTCATGTGTGCAAAGATGATTTTGGAAGAGAGGTTATGGGCATATAGCTGCATCTTATGACGTGAATCATCGAGATAATAACTGTAGCTCAAGGTATAAAAGAGATACGCTATGCCACCAAGCAGCACAAAGAATGTACCCAAATAGAGCGCCAAAAAGCGAAAAAGAGATTTTTTTTCTGCATTAGTAAAATCGATAACCTACTCCTTTGACGTTGGTAATAGCATCATCTCCCAGTAATCGACGTAAGATTTTGATATATGTGCGAAGCGTTGCTCTAGTGGGATTGTCTTCATAACTCCAAACATTGTTGATCAACTCGTCAAAACCGATTACAGTAGCACGATGTTTTAAAAAGTACTCCAGTACAGCTGCTTCTTTTGGTGAAAGTTTATGCGTATGATCATCAAAAATCAACATCAGATTGTCATAGTCATATCTCTTACCCTCTTCTAACATAACGATATTTTGATTTTCGATTTTATAACGACGTTTGATATTGTCAATTCTGGCTTTTAGTTCTAGTAAATCAAATGGTTTTTTAAGATAATCATCACCACCCGCACGAAACCCCTCTTCTACACTTTTGGCGCTATCAAGTGAAGTGATAAAGATTGCAGGTGTATTGTCTTGAATCTTACGCAATGATTTCAAAAAAGTAAATCCATCAATACCTGGAACATTGACATCTAAAAGCAGTAAATCAAACTTCTCTTTGAGCACTATCTCTTCAGCATCAAGACCATTGTAAGTAACCCTAACTTCACATAAAAGCTCTTGTAGATACTCAGTGATAATCTCATTTAAAATCATATCATCTTCCATCAGCAGTACTTTCATGAAACTCCTTTATGCATCTAAAATGGTATTATATCTAAATCTCTATTTTGCATTTGACTTTTTCAAATGAAAAATGTAAAACAAAACAGGTATGATAATCAGTGTTAAAATCGTTGAACTTATCATACCTCCTATCATCGGTACAGCGATACGTTGCATCACTTCACTACCCACACCATCTACATACAAAATCGGTACCAAACCACCTAAAATAGCAAATACTGTCATCAGTTTTGGTCGAAGACGTAGTGCTGCACCTTCTATCACAGCTTTATAGAGTCTACTCTTATCAAGATTTTCTTTTCCCGCAATCGCTTCATCCAGATAAAGTATCATCACGATAGCTGTCTCAGAAGCGATACCAAGAAGAGCAAGAAAACCGACAATCACCGCTATGGAGAGGTTGAAATCTAAAAAGTCAATCAACCACAATCCACCAATCATCGCAAAAGGAAGTGTGACAAAAACGATCAATGTGTAAGCGATATTTTCCAAAGCAAAATAGATCAAAAGAAAAATCAAAATCAAAACTGCTGGGATGATATACTTCAAACGTGCCATCGCACTTTCAAGATACTGACTCTGCCCCGCCCACTCATAATAGACACCTGAAGGAAAAGTCATCTTTTGGAGTAGCGTATCTGCACCATCTTTATAAGCTTTAGCGGATATCCCAGTTTTGGGTGTGATATAGATAAAATTTACACCCAATCCCTTTTCAGACTTTATCACAGATGCACCCTGCGTATACGAAAAGTGGGCAAATGTATCTAACGGTTGATACCCCAATGCCGTTTTAATCGTTAAGGTTTTTAACTTTTGGATATCATCACGTTGATCACTTTGAAAACGCACTGAAATCGGATAACGTTCCAAATCTTCATATTTTGTAGTGATTGTACTCCCTCCGATAGCATATCCCACCATATCCAGTATACGCTGTTTGGGAATACCATAACGGGCTAAAGCTGCTTGATCGATATCGATATCCAAATAGTACCCGTTATTTGTATTGTCATGCGATATGGATAAGGTTTTGTCAAATGTTTTAAGCTTCTGCTCTATCTTTGCTGCAAACGTTTCAAGTACATGATGATC
>JALULO010000041.1 GCA_027056215.1 Campylobacterales bacterium
CTTTTCTTTCACATTTTTGTGTTAGGTTTGTTTGTTCGCATAGAACAAAGGAGATCATATGGAAATTTCAAGACGAAGTTTTTTAGGCTATTTATCTGCTTTGGGTTTCATCAGTTTTAGTGAAGTCTCTCTTATGGCAAATGATACTAATGTTATCTATGATACAGAAGATGTCCCATTTCACCCCGATTTAGATGAAGCATTTGATCCTGATGGATGGCTTTGATTCTTAAATATTATATATAAGAGGGAGTGAAAGTTTTCCTCCCTTTTCTACGTTTGTTTTCCTTCTTAAACTTTTTTTAAAAATAAAGTTGGCACACATTTTGCTTTATAACCTGAAATATACTTTAGGGTACATCTAATAATTATATCAGGAGATAAAACATGTTACATTTTATGGGCATCTTAGCCTTGTTTTTAACACTTTTCATAGGGTGTGGTGGTCAAAAATGCTGTGCATCAAAAGACAATGTTTCCAATGTGCAAAAAGAAACTTTGGGTGATACGATCAGTAGTGATAAACCTGTCGCAACTATTACATCTGGGCGTGAGATTTGTAAACTTGGTGACACCATAACTTTTGATGGTAGACAAAGCAGTGACGTAGATGGATATGTGGAAAATTACACATGGACAGATGGAGATACGTTGATTACGTCAACTTCTGTAGTAACACTTAACTGTGATGTTGAAGGTAAAAAAAATATTTGTTTAAGTGTCAAAGATGATCAAAATAATAGTTCAAATCAAATTTGTCAAACATATACAGTTTCAAAAGAGACCAAAATACCACCACACGCAGCTATAAGTGTAGTTCCATCAAGTTGTATAGTGGGTGAGACTTTTTTGGTTAAAGGTGATCAAAGTAGTGACAGAGATGGTGAGATTTCAAGTTATGTGTGGAGTTTTGAAGGGGAGCGTTCTTCTAAACAAAATCCTCTGTTTACGTGTGCCAAAGAGGGAGATCAGACACTTTGCTTGCAGGTACAAGATAATGAAGGTTTAACAGATCGTAACTGTAGTACCATCATCGGTCAAACTACGCCAAATCATAAACCAGTTGCAGATTTGTCACTTTCAAAAAAACGATGTATATTGGGTGAAGTTGTAAACCTTGATGCTTCTAAAAGTACAGATAGCGATGGTTTTATCTCTGAGTATATCTGGACTCCGGACACACTATCTGGTGCACAAGATCACTATGATTGTACAAAAGAAGGCTCTCATGAGGTATGTGTGGTTGTCAAAGATGATCAAGGACGCAAAAGTGAACCGGTTTGTAAGACAATCTATGTTTCAAAACATACCAATACACTCCCTGTAGCGAAGATTGTCAATGTGCCACAAACTTGTACGGTAGGTGATATTATCACGGCTGATGGTACAACAAGTAGTGATAGCGATGGTCGGATAACTGCTTACAACTGGAGTGAAGATGACAATCAAAATATATCAAAATTGGCAAAGCCTCTGTTTCACTGTGATTATGAGGGAAGTAAAAAAGTTTGTTTACAAGTTATGGACAATGATGGTGCATACTCTGCCAATGTAGCGTGTAAAGATATTCAGATTCAAGCAAAACCGCAGCCAGCACCACAGACGATACCACCAAAAGCTGTGATGAGTGTAGGTGATCCTACGCTTGATGCAAACAATAAAATTGATGGTTTTTGGTTTGATTGTTCAAAAAGTTATGATCAAGACCGTATAGATAGTGATCACAACAGTGCCAATGATGCAAAAGTACTCAAAGCAACTTGGAATATTTACAAAACAAATGATGGCGTTAAAGCACCATTACATACACGAGATATCTGTAGAAAGTGGGTCGGTACACCTGATAAGCTAGATTTTATGGAAGTGACTTTGATTGTGACAGATGATGATGGTGAAAGCGCTTCTGTTACGCAAGTTTATGACTGGAATGGTCATGATTTGATACAAAGATAAGGATGAGACAATAAAACGTTCTTGACAAAAATTATCTTTTATACTATACTTTCCTAAAAACAGAGGGAGAAGAGATGCAAAGTTTCAGACAAACGACAGATTTTATGATTGGTCATGATGCTCTTCTCCTCCTTTCTTTCCTGCTTAGTCTCTAAGCATACTTCTACATTTTTATATCATTGATTTGATTTTTTGTTTTAAGATTTTTGGGCTTTATGCCTCATCCTAGATTAATAGATTATATATAAAGAGAACAATATGAAATATACAAAATTTAAAAAGATAGATTTGCCTGATCGAACATGGCCGGGTAACGAGATAGAACAAGCACCCATCTGGTGTTCGGTGGATTTAAGAGATGGTAATCAAGCTTTAATCAATCCTATGGATATCGATAAAAAAGTACGTTTTTTTAATCTTTTGGTTCAGATTGGATTTAAAGAGATAGAGATAGGTTTTCCAAGTGCGAGTGAAACAGAGTTTGCATTTTGTCGTTACCTTATCGAAGAGGGATTGATCCCAGATGATGTGACGATTAGTATCTTGACACAAGCCAGAGAGCATTTGATCGCTAAAAGTGCGGAGGCTTTGGAGGGGGCAAAAAATGTTATTGTCCATTTATATAACTCTACTTCAACCATGCAGCGAGAGATTGTTTTTCATAAATCATGTGATGAGATCACCCAGATAGCGTTAGATGGTGTGGCTTGGGTAAAACACTATTTTAAAGATTTTGAGGGCAATGTTCATTTGGAGTACTCTCCAGAGAGTTTTACCCAAACCGAGCTTGATTTTGCAGTTGATATATGTAACGCAGTCGTTGATGCATGGGATCCTAGACATGATGAAAAAGTGATTATCAACCTTCCTTCTACAGTTGAATCCGCTACGCCAAATGTCTATGCTGATCAGATTGAGTGGATGTGTCGTCACATACAAAGAAGAGAACAAGTCATCGTGAGTTTACACGCACACAACGATAGAGGAACCGCGGTAGCTGCAACAGAGTTAGCTTTGATGGCAGGTGCTGATCGTGTTGAAGGCACACTTTTAGGCAATGGAGAACGCACTGGAAATGTAGATATCGTAACTTTAGCATTAAATATGTACACACAAGGGATAGATCCCAAACTTGATTTTAGTGATGTGGATAAAATCATCGAAGTTGTGGAACACTGTAATGAAATCAAAACCCATCCAAGACATCCTTACGTTGGTGCATTGGTGCATACGGCATTTAGTGGGTCACATCAGGATGCTATCAAAAAGGGGTTGGCATTGCAGCAAAAGGAGAGATTATGGTATGTTCCCTATCTTCCCATCGACCCTAAAGACATAGGACGCAGTTATGAGTCGATTATCAGGGTCAATTCTCAATCAGGGAAGGGTGGGGTAAGTTATATCCTTGAGAGTGCTTTTGGCTATAAAATACCAAAGTCCATGCAGCCATTTGTTGCACGTGCTGTACAAAATGTCAGTGATCAAAAGGGTGGTGTTTTGAGTGAAGTGGAGATATTTACTATATTTAAAAGAGAATTTTTAAATATCGCTAAGCCGTTTTCGCTCAAAGATATTAAAATTACGATAGAAGATGAGGTTGTTGCGTTAGAAGCTATGTTGTGTCAAGAAGGTGTATGTGAGACTATGATGCAAAAGGGTTCAGGTATCATCGAAGCACTCAGTAGTATGATCAAAAACAAGGGTGTATCATTTGAAGTGCAAAGTTACAATGAACATGCCCTTTCACGTGGAAGTGATGCCAAAGCCGCATCCTATTTTGCTATCAAAAAAGAGGGTAAAACATACTTTGGTGCAGGTGTTGGGGAAAATATCACTTATGCATCGATTTACGCCTTGCTTAGTGCCGTAAATCGTGCTATGATGTTATAAAAAAGTGGGGAAAGGGATAATGGATATTTTAGAGATTGCAGAGATTATTGGTATCATCTCTTTCTCCCTCAGTGGGTTTTTTGTAGCCAGTAGTGCAAAGCTTGATATCCTTGGTATTTTTATAGCTTCTTTTCTCACAGCACTTGGTGGTGGCGTGATACGTGATATCATCGCACACAAACCACTGTATGCTTTTAGCAATAATCTTGCTTCTGTTTTAGTGATTTGTGTGGTTATCGTAGCGATCTTTTTTAAGATACACCGGTTTAATACGATTGAAAAAAATGGTATTTTCATCCTCTTTGATACCTTTGGTCTTGTCTCTTTTGCTATTTCCGGGGCTTTAGTTGGGGTTGAGAGTGGGTTTAACTTTTTTGGCGTAGTTTTGTTATCGCTCATTACTGCCGTTGGTGGTGGGGTACTTCGTGATATGTTGATCAATAAAGTGCCTCTAATTTTAACCAGTGAATTTTATGGGAGTGTTGCTTTGGTTGTTGGTATGCTTATATACCTACTTGAAAAAACTGATTTGATGCATTTTACGACTATTGTGATGGTTTTTATTATTGGATTATTATTGCGATTTATAGCACTTTGGAGAGATTGGCATTTGCCAAAGGTGATTTCATAGTGAGGTGTCTTTTAGACACTCTCACTAAATGAGGATTCTTCGGTGTAAGTATTGACAAAGTTTTTACTTTTTTGGATCTTTGCCATATTTTGTTTTAAAACTCTTTGCTCTTTTGCTATCAATTTTTTTGATTCGTTGATCAGGGATACTGCTGATCTGAGTTGATTGATATCTTTGATTTCAGGCATCTGTTCTAACAATTGTTCTAGTTTCTCAAAATCTTTTTCGATGATTGCGATTTTGAACTTTTCAAGCCATTTCGTACTCAACGTGTGTCTCCTCTTTCCATGTTTGAAGCAGTACCTTCACTACATGAATAATCGTATCTAACTCAGATGTAGAGTTTTTGATATTTGCATGATTTAGAGCTTTGATTTGATGCATATATAAACCACTTAGATATGCTGTCATCTCACTGCCGTCGTTGCTTAGAGAGTTAATCAACTCTATAAATATATCGTTTGAACGATTGATCCATTTTGCCTTTGCCTGTACGTCATTTTTTTCTATGGCACGTTTGGCTAGTGAGGTATACTTTAAAAGTCCTTCATAAAGCATCTCAATAAGTTTTTCAGGTGAATAGACCCCTGTTTGATTTTGGCTATAAGCCTGATATGCTGATTTTCTCATTATTTTCCTTTATGTTTTTCCTTATTGTTTCGCTGCTAAAGCTGCATCGATCATAGCTGTTAAACTATCTCCTTGGGAGTTTAGTTTAGAGATAACAGAGTCATATGATGCAAACCTTTTTGCCATAATGTTATATCGGTCATCTAATCTTTTTTGTGCACTTTTTTGTTGCTCTTGTAGTCTTTTTGTACTATCATCCAGATTAGTTGAGAGTGATTTAAGTGGTCCACTTGAACTGGTTTTGATATCAAATATACTACTTTCAAGTCTATTAAATACCCCGTTTCTCCCATCTGTTCCACGTAAAAAGTTTTCAACATTTTTAGGATCGCTTTTGAGTGTCTCTTCAAATTTTGATTTGTCAAATTTGATCGTACCGTCTCTTTGTATTTCCATACCAAAATCGTTGATAGTTTTACCACTTTGGCTTGTTGTCAAAACAAAAGCATCTTTGATAGCGTGTGTTGCTGATCTGAGGGCTGAAGAGCCTTGGAAAAGTCCAGCTGATTTTTCACTTTTGTTGTATCTCATACTTTCACTAAAGCCTTTGACAAAGCTATTGTATTGTTCGACAAATTTATCCATACCCTCTAAAAGTTTGTCATTGTCTGCCTTTACGGTGACATTTGTAAGACCCTCTTTTTCCAAGGTAACACTAACCCCTTCAACAAGATCATCTATCGTATTTGATGCACGTGTGATATCGATACCGTTGTAGTTAAAAGAGGCATCTTTCGCCCCTTCTCCAACTTGATCAAAGTTATAGTCACCTGTTACGGTGATATTGTTTTGTGCACCAGTATCTTTTGATTTTAAGACGAGTTTATAAGGATCAGTACCACCAACATTCAAGATAGAAGCTTCGATTTTTCCATCTGTGCCTTCGTTAATCTTTTTAACAACATCTTTGAGTGAATCAGTAGATGTTACGTTTATAGAGACTTCATCATTATCACCCAGTTTTAGTGTCATAGTGCCTTCGCCTACAAGGGCATCTTCATAACCATATCCTTGTTGTGACTGTTTGATGTCAGAAGTTGCAAGATTGTTAACATCAAGTGAGAATGTTCCTATTGCGGCTTTAGATGTTGTGCTAACAGAGATACTACTGCCACTAAGAGATGTATTTTTGCTATTGTATATACTTGGGTCTGAAAGTGAAACCACTTCACTGTTCATGCTGGTTAACAGCTTTTTTAATTCACCTAGTTTTTGACTCTTTAAATCGTTTAGTTCAATCTTTTGTTCGATTGGTTTTATGATAGAACCAGTGTCGGCTTTTTTAAGTTTATCGATGATGTCAAATGAAAGTGCGCCATCACTTCCGATTCCCAGAGTACTTAATGTTCCAGCCATTTTTTATCCTTTTTTATCAAAGAGTGTGCCTACAAGATCTTTCATACTCTCAGCGATCTTCATGGCTTCTTCTGTCGGCAATTTTCTGATGATTCTACCTGTATCTTTATCAATAACATTGAGATAAAGTTGGTCTATCTTGTCATTGTAGGCAAATTTTACATCAAGATTTAGCGAGCCGCTCATTTTATTAAACTCTTCAGTTGCTTTTTTGAGGTGCTCTTGTTTTTCTTGTACAGACATATCGGTTAGTTTTGTATTTTCTTGTATATCATTGCTAATATCTGTGGTTTCTCTTCTATGTGTAGTTGACAAATAGTTACTTGTTCGCATCGGTTGTTGTGTTATTGTTGGTTTTATAACTGTCATAGTTTCCATATGCTACTCCTTAGCAAAGTCTCTGATTTGGTTTTGGGACTTTCTCTAACACTATAATCGGTTAAAAAATTGAAAATGGTAAGAATTTTCTCTTATTTACATATAAATTTGCTAAAATGTATGAAAAATTTACATTTTGTGACAAAAAGGCACTTTTATATGAAAGTTAAACCCAAATGTGCATCGCCCTTGCTGCAACATACTTTGCTTATGTATCTTGATCCTTATCTTTTTGAGGAAGAGTTATGCGATATAATCATCACAGATAGAAAGCTTAAAAGTAAGAAAGTTGTTTTTCGAATAGGGTTTGATGATAAAGCTGATTTAAAAGAACCTTTTACCCATCAGGAACTTTTACAGACACTGCGTGATTTTTATAATAAAGATCCAAGGTTACAACTTGTAAAACCAACTAAAGAGGAACTTGAAGCCGTGATTGAAAAGCTCAATAAAAAACATCAAGAAAAGATTGCAAAACTTTTAAAGAACTACCATGAAAAATGCTAATCCAACCCTACAGATACAAGGAGGAAAATACAAAGGCAAAAAATTGCTTTTACCTTCAAAAACAACTACACGTTCAACAAAATCAATCATCAAAGGTTCTGTTTTTGATACTTTGCAGTATACGATCGTAGATCAAAACTTTATCGAAGTATTTGGGGGAAGTGGTTCTATGGGGCTTGAAGCGTTAAGCCGTGGTGCAAAAATGGCATACTTTTTTGAGTCGGATAAAAAGGCATATAAAGTTTTGATGCAAAATTGCCAGATGATAGATGCATCGCATACACATATCACATTTGGCGATAGCTTTTTGACTTATTTGCCTTTAGTTGAACAGTTATCCCAAAAAGGAGAAAAAGCTTTTATTTATTTTGATCCCCCTTTTGATATAAGAGAAGGGATGGAGGGTATTTATGATAAAGTAGTTGAATTGATTACAAAAACACCCCAAGATATAGTAGAAAAGATTATCATAGAGCATATGAGTAAAGTCTCATTTCCTCAAAATATAGGCTCTTTTGTACAGCAAAAAAGTAAAAAGTTTGGAAAAAGTATGCTAACTTTTTATGAAGTGGTATAGATTTTGCTGATTTTGGTGTAAATCATCGTCTAAAAGGTTATATATGTCCAAAATCTTCCTGATAATACTACTGTTTATATCATGTTTAAATGCAACAAAGATCAAAGACGTAGCCAATGTCGTAGGTGTGCGTGAAAACCAACTCATCGGATATGGCTTGGTAGTTGGTTTAAACGGTACAGGAGATGGATCATCGTTACAGTTTACGAGACAAGCGATTTCTAGTATGTTGCAAAGTGTCAATGTTAAAGTAGATCCTAGAAATATCAAATCGAAAAATGTTGCAGCGGTCATGGTAACAGCAAAATTACCTGCTTTTTCAAGACATGGTGATCAGATAGATATCTCCGTTTCATCGATGGGTGATGCTAAATCTATCATCGGTGGTACACTGTTACTTACGCCACTTCGTGCAGTAGATGGTAACATCTATGCCTTGGCACAGGGAAGTATCGAAAAAGGCTATACTTCAGATAAAAGAAATATAAGAAAAGGTACAAAAGCTAGGATTTTTAAAGGTGCGATTGTGGAAAAAGAGGTAAATTTTGATCTTTATCATAAGAACTCTATCAAACTTAGCCTCAAAAAAGCAGATTTTGATACAGTTGTTAAGATAGAAAAAAAGTTAAATGCACGTTTTGGATCCCATTGTGCAGTAGCGCTTGATCCCAGAACGATTGAACTTTATAAGCCATCTTCTCAAAGTATGGTGGAGTTTTTAGCCTCCGTGGACAATATAGAGATACCATTTCAAGGCGCTAGAAAGATAGTCATAGACGAAAAAACAGGTACAGTTGTTGCCGGTGTGGATATACTGGTTGAACCAGTTGTAGTCACCCATGGAGATTTGACGATCAAGATATCTTCTACGGATAAGTTACCGGTGCAGACGAAAGGAGATGTTTATATTGATCCTAATAATAACGTCATCAACATGAAGTATGGAAAAGTAACTGTTGCAAATATTGCAAGAGCTTTGCAAAAACTAGGTTCAAAAGCAGAGGATATCATCGATATATTTCAAACCATCAAGCAAGCCGGCGCTATAAATGCCCAATTGGAAGTGATCTGATGGCAATCTCTTCTATCGACAATAGTATCGCTTTGGATGCATTAAATACTAAAAAATTTACGCCCACAGATGATGATGTAAAACTGAGAGAACAAACAGATAAATTTGAAGCTTTTTTACTTAAAAAGGTACTTGATATCTCACTTAAAAGTGACCATAAACTTTTTGGTAAAGATGCCGGTGATAAGATATATCAATCCATGTACAATGATACTTTCTCAAAAGCGATAGGCGGTAACATTGGATTTAGTCAAATGTTATTTGATTTTTTAAAGGAACAGAATCATTTACAAAGATAATTAAATATATTTGATTTTCTATAAAAGGTTAAAGTTTCTTCTTTTTGTGTCGATTTATACATTATATAAAAGGCATAAAAGGAGAGATCATGATCTTGAATAATCTTACAACCCTCAACAACGATATAGATAGACTTATCTGTTTAACAGAAGAAGACATTACGTATATCAAAGCCGCAAGACATGATAAAATCACACAAAACCAACAAGAAAAAGAGTTGTTAATCCGACGTTTTGAGAGTAATAAATCTTTGTTAAACCATGCCCTTTTAACACTTAGTACTGAAAATCCGGGTCAAACACTTGAAGCACTTTTATCACATGAAGAACAAAAAATACTAGATGTTTTTAAACAAAAATTGGTTTTGTTGCAAGAAGCAAATAAAAAATATGGAAAATTTGTTGCAACATTTAGTGAATTTTTCAACACTATCATTGGACAAATGTTTCCGATGAAAACGCAAGGCTATACCAACACAGCTCCGCAACCAGCAGCTTTTTTACAGGTGAGTGCGTGATATGGGTATTTTTGATTCATTAAATATTGGATATTCGGGACTTAGTACATCTCAAGCAGGTATAGAAACCACAAGCCATAATATCTCTAATGCCAATACCCCAGGTTATAGCAGACAAAGAATAGAGCAAAAAGCAAACTTTCCTATACACAACAGACCCTCTGATGTAGGAGCTGGAGTTAGGGTTGAAGAGATTTCGCGTGTACATGATGAATTTGTCTATACCCGTATGAAAGGAAGTAGTGCAAATGTATCTCATTTTGAATTTTTGGAAAAAAATATGCAAGAAATTGCAGATGGATTTTCAGATCTTGACAATCTTGGTATCGCTCAGGATCTTAAAGATATGTATAGTGCTTGGAGTAATCTCTCAGAAAATCCAGATGACGAATCAGCTAAGGTTGTAACCGCAACAGCGATGGATTCACTGGCAAAAAATCTTAATGGCGCAAATAACAGACTTACTAAAATGCAAGACAGACTCAATGATGAGTTTGTACAAGGAATCGACAAAGTTAATGATATTGCAAAAAACATTGTTGCCTTAAATAAAAATATCAATAAAGTAGAAAATGTTAAGCACCAAAATGCTAACGATTTACGTGATCAAAGAGACAAACTTGAACTTGAACTCTCAAAACTGGTCAATGTATCTGTGCATAAAGGAAATCTAAATAACAATGGTCCTGCACTCCAAACAGACTCAGGAAATCTTTACAATATCAATATAGCGGGGCATAATATCGTAGATGGTATTACATTTCATCCCTTGGATGATTCTATTGCAAGCAATAAAACCAAGATGACCTCTGTTTATATCACAGATCATGATTATGGTAAAACAGATATTACAAGTAAAATCAGAGGCGGAAAACTTGGAGCACTTGTAGCTTTAAGAGGTGATGGTATAGATCAAGTAACAGGTAAAGCTACACACTCAAAGATTCAAGATTATATGGATAGCCTTGATAGTTTTACAAAAGCTTTTACCCAAACAGCAAATAGTATTTATGGCAGTGCGTCACAAGATAAGATTGTAACAGATGATTTAAGTTTTATCGATGATGATGATAAGTTGTTAGAGAGTGAGCATTTTAAAGCCGGCTCTTTTGATCTGGTTGTATATGATAACAATGGTAATAAAGTAGCAACAAAACCAATCACAATCGATGAAAGTACAACCCTAAACAGTGGTTCAAACAGTATCGTTTCACAAATAAATGCCAACACAGATGACAATAAAGACAATGATGCAACCAATGATATAGATGATTTATTTGAAGCGTCTGTTGTTAGTGATCCCAATAAACCACATGTCTTGCGTATCAACCCAAAAGATAGCAATAGTCATTATACAATCGCTATAGAAGATCATGGAACAGATTTTTCAGGGATTACCGGTACAAACAGGCTTTTCTCAGGTGATGATGCAAAACACGTTGGTTTACGTAGTGACATCTTGGCAAATCCATCATCTCTAAAAGCATCTAAAGCCCCGATAGATGGAAACAGTGATCTTGCAAAAGAGATGGTAGATTTACAATATAAAAAAATCTCTTTTAAAAATAGTGATGGCACACAATCAGAACAAACTGCTGAAGATTTTTACCGTTATGCTACTGCCCAAATCAGCTCAGATGCACAACACGCATCAATCAATAAAGATGCAGCTGTTGCACTTAATAAAACACTCACAGAACAGATGCAATCTGTAAGTGGTGTGGATATGGATCAAGAATTGATGAATTTGATGAAGTATCAAACATCTTATCAAGCTAGTGCAAAAATCATCTCTACCGTGGATCAAATGTTAAATACCTTACTTAACCTCAAACAGTAGATTTCGTAACTATTCAGCCCTAAAAACGATACCAAAGAAGATCATCAGATTTACTCTTTTAAAAGCCCTTATTTCAGGGGTTTGTGACTACTTTTTAGCTATAATGCTTATATATAAATCAAGAAGTTTCATCTAAAGATGACTTATGAATAAGCTGTATATTTTTGTAAAAACAATCCAGAAATTGCAGCTCATATCATTATGGAAATAGAAAAACTAAAAGCTAAAAAATCCAAAGGAAGAAAGAAACAGTCAAAAGGTAAAAACTTACTTGATAGACTGGTAAAGTATAGAAATGAAACTTTACGATTTTTAACAAACTTTGCTGTCCCTTTTACAAATAATCTTGCCGAAAGAGATCTTAGAATGATTAAGGTTAAACAGAAGATATCAGGAACATTTGTCAGTTTCAGAGGCGGTGAAATATTTAACAGAATCAGAGGGTATATCTCTATGGTTAAGAAAAATAATCGTCATGTATTGGAAGAGTTGAAAAATGTTTTAATGGGTAATGCTTATTTGCCTGTTGGGCGTGGGTGCTGAATGGTTACTCTTGAAGATGGAAAGTTAGCATTTACGACGGATAGTTTTACCGTTTCCCCTCTCTCTTTCCCAAGATCAGATATCGGAAAGTTAGCCATTTGTGGTACTTGCAATGATTTAGCTATGATGAGAGCAAAACCAAAGTATTTGACATGTTTGGTTATCATCGAAGAGGGGTGGTGCTACCAGAGATTTTGAAAAGATTGTTAGAAGAAGGATAGGATTACAGTACTACTACTTCATGTACACTACCGCTGCTGAGTTCATAGCCAGCTAATTTTTGGGGCGGTGTATCTTCTATCATGATTGTATCAAGTATAACAATCTCTTCATGTTCAACAAACATGTCTAACAATTTTATCCCCTCAACACCACCCGTTTAGGATGGGAAGAGGAGGAAAAACTGATAGTTATGTAAAAGGTATTCTGTAAGACATTTCCGATACCTAAAAGAATGGTTTTTCCAGTCATATTTATCTTTCTTGAGATAATCTATTGCGATAAAAGTCTGATATTATCTACACCGCCGGCTCCTCTAGAGTAGCCGCTCATATAAAATGCATCAACTGATATGATGTCATTGTTTGGTTCAAGTTGATGTAAAAGTGCTTGTAAATTATATTGTACAGAATGTCTTCCTGCATAACGAAGTGCCACAGGTATAGGATATGTTAATTCGATATATCCATCATTATATATTTGTTTTTGTGGTGGATAATGTTTTCGATCGAACCAAGTACTAAGTGTTATAGCTCTAAATCCCTGTTTTGTCCTTACTTCAACGCCAAATCTCATACAACCAGTATGTCCAATAGTATCCAATGCTAGGATAAACTGATCTGTATTACTCCATACTTCTCCATTATCGAGTACTTTTTTATAGCTAGAGTGGTTTTGACGAGGATAGTGATCACCATCCCATCTTGCATTGCCCCAAATACTTCTTGATCCAGTAACCTTGACATTTTTTACGAAATCCGGACCACTTACTGTAAACCATCCTAGTGTTCTTCCATCTTCAGCATCTTCATAGAGTGTTGGTGCTCTTGGTTTGATAATCTTTTTGACATTGAGTGTTGTTTTTTTCCCAAGATGAAAAGAGTCATTGTAAAAAAGTCTTACTTCATAATCTCCCGGAAATTCCGGTGCAGTAAATGTTACTGTACCATTTCTATTGTCTAGCCAAGCTTCTTCTAAAACATTATCCCAATTTGATGGCATATTTTTTGGAAAAAGTCCTATCCAATTATTTTGTGCACCAGCAACATTTGCGTATGAAACTGTAATCTTATCACCATCATTATATTGCGCTTTATCTGTGCTTAGTACTACTGGAAGTGCATTTATTTTAAAAGATGCTTTTTTTGCCATAAGTAAAGAGTCATTATAAAAAAGTCTTACTTCATAATCTCCTGGAACATCTGGTGCTTTCATATGAACTGTACCATTGCGAAATTCGAACCATTGATCTTGTAAGTCATTTGCCCAAGTATTTGCAGCACCTTTTTGAAAAATACCTACCCAGTTATCTTGTACACCTTGTACATTGTTCAATGTTATATCTATCGGTTCACCGGTCTTATAGGTAGTTTTATTTAGTGTTATTGTTGCATCTGCCCCTTTTACCTTAAAATTAACTTTCTTTTCCATCTTTAAAGAATCATTATAAAATAATCTCACTTCGTATTCACCGCTTAATTGAGGTGCTGTGAGAGTTAATGTCCCATTACGAAAATCAAACCATTGATCTTGTAAGTCATAATCCCAAGTACTTGGAACACCCTTTTGAAAAATACCTACCCAATTGCTATTGTTTCCCGTAACATCTGCAAGTGTTACTGTAATTGTTTCGCCAGCATTATAAGTTGCTTTGTTCGCAGATATTGTGACTGCATGCAAGCTAATAAAAGCCAATATCATCATCATAAAGATTTTCATAAGTTTACTCCTCTTCCGGGCGGGGATCTGATATCAAAAAACTATCAAAAGGGTAATTTTTTGTTTTTGTGATACCACGACTTTTATCACTATAATTTACACTAACAAGTTTTTTTGAAGGACTGGTTTGTACTTTAACCACTTTATCATTATAGGTTAATTCTAAAATATGAAGATAGTTATTAGGTGATTTTATGGACTTAACATAAAGTGCATCTTTTTGATGATGGACTAAGATGTTGTGATCTAACTGTTGCATCTTTGCATCTTTTCGTACAAAAGTCCTTTTTTTACCAACTGTTGTTGAGACAAGCTCTTTTGTATAATAATACCTTGCTAGGTCTATATAGTTCTCTTTTGTTAAACCTTTGTCTATGACATTTTGTTGGTTTACCTCTTGTGTGTTTTCCACACTTTCTGTACCGCAACCGTTAAAGGATAGACCAGCTAAAACGATGCTTGTAAATATCACTATTTTATAGTACATATATACTCCTGTGTAAATTTAGTTTGTCATGATAAATATATCGTAAATTGAATACTTTTTTTACTTTTAATACAACTTGAAATAGAAAATAAAGATTATTGTTAACTTATGTAACATTAATTTATCTTTGTTACATTAAATTTTCAGTGAATAACCCAAATCCGTAAATAGCCCAAACACATCAGCTCCAGAAAGCAAGGAAGAGATAATTCCAGAATTTTATACATCATAAAAGGAGAGTGATTATTCTGTTTTGAGATGGATGAGTCTTGCGTTGAAAGAAATATGCAAAATGAGGAGATTTTTATTAAAAACGGTGTTTTTCAGGCACTACTATAGTGTCCCAAATCCGTAAATAGCCCAAACACATCAGCTCCAGAAAGCAAGGAAGAGATAATTCCAGAATTTTATACATCATAAAAGGAGAGTGATTATTCTGTTTTGAGATGGATGAGTCTTGCGTTGAAA
>JALULO010000042.1 GCA_027056215.1 Campylobacterales bacterium
GAGTGTACTTGAGAAGATGGATATCAAAGATACAAGCGCTACAGTAGTAGGGCAGTTCGATCGTGAAAACAGTCCTTATGCCATTAACTACAGTAATGGTGAGATGGAGTACCTTTATCTTTATTAACAAGACGCGAATTTAAGAGTAAGTGAAATTTCCACTCAAATCCAAGGGGCCAATAATCGACGTATCTCACCAAAGAAGACTTTCTAAGGTGCTTTGCTATCCTGATCTCTCAACACTAAACAGAACACTTTTTAAATATCTTAAACATTCTTGTCGTTCAATAGGATAAGGAAGAAACAGAGAGTATAGGGTTTAATTAAGATAGAGTTTATGTGATTAAATGAAAGTTACTCTTTTTTAAGAAAATAGTTAGGTAAAATATTCAGGTAAACTAATCATTAGGACTGTAAATTACAGATCATTTACAGTCGCAGATAGGAAGGATTATATTGAAAGATAGGGTCAGGGTCACCTGACACCTTTGCTTTGACACCTTTGCTTTGCATCAATTCTGCATCTTGGCTATTTTAGATACTGCTCATCTTGACATTTCATGCCTCTATTGATTTTTAAATTGGGAGAACCAGAATTTTAAACTAAATTTTTGGTACTAAATACTGTCTTATATAATTTAACATAGATATATGGTACTAAAATGATACAATTGTTTATCACATAAATAGTTGGGCATTTATCATAGGAGATAGCAATGAGTAAAAAGGTTCAATCTATGACGGCAGAAGTAGCTGGAGGTATAGCAGTTTATGCAATGATGTCTGCAAATGCATATAAAAAGAAGTCTGGCCGTGTTCGTTTCAAATTGAAAAAACTTGGATGGGAGCAAGTAAACTTAGACGGAGAACCAACTGATAAGCCAACGAAAGTTCACAAGGTCTCAGGATTGGCTTATAATATTTATGAAAAAGTAGGTACTAATAAAGTTGTATTTGCTTTTCGTGGTACAGATAGCACGAGAGATTATCTTTTGGCAAATCTTTCGTTTCCACCTTTTAATATTCAATATCGTCAAGCTAGAAAGGCCATAAAAAAATATTTACTAGAAAACAGTAATAAAAATGTGGTTGCTACAGGTCATTCTCTTGGTGGTGGTTTGGCACTTAGTGTATCTGTACATCATGGCATTAAGGCATTTACTTTTGATCCATCTCCACGAATTTTTGACGGTCTGGGAAATATGCACGAACCAGCAGAACGAATAATTGTTTATCAAAAGGGAGAAATTCTTAAGCTGGCAAGAAAACTATGGAAAAAAGATAATGAAGTGGTGGAAAGAAAAAATGTATACGAGTGCAATTATCCTGACGTGTTTAATGGTAATAGCAAACACAGGGGTGACTTGTTAGCTAAAGGGCTACTTTTGGAAGGTGCTACAACAAATCCTGAGTTAAATTTGGATTTGGCCTATATTTTTAGTTAACTTGCCCAATAAGGTGCTGCAGCTGACCACTTTTTTGCTGTACTCAAAAGCGTCAGATGAGCTTAGTCGTTATGAAAAAAGGGTACTAGACATGAAAATAACAAAAATTATTTCAGTATTAAGTTTACTGATACTCTTTAGTGGATGCAGTAGTCAAACTCGAATTGATCATGTTCCTATTAACCAAAAAGATAAAAAACGCGATTTAGTTGTTTTCTTTGATGGTACGGCAAATGATGAAGGCTCACATACAAATGTAGCAAAACTCCATAATCTAGTAACACTTCAAAATAAAACCAACATAAGTACTACATATATTAAAGGGGTAGGTACTGGGGCAAAACTTATTGGTATGGCAGCGGGTTGGGGTATTGGTAATGATGTCAGAGAAGCTTATTCGTATTTACTTGAAAATTATGATTCAACTCAAAATGATCAAATTTCTATCTTTGGTTTTAGCCGAGGAGCTTATGCTGCCAGAATATTAGCGGCATTATTGAATGTTGCAGGAATCCCTAATACAAAGAACTTGACAACTGAAGAGAGAGAGGATCTTGCAGAAGATATATATCATGCATATAAATGTAGACCTGTTGCGGTGCAAGAAAAAAATCCATGGATTAGAGAAAAAAACAATAAACATAACCATCATGCTTTGTGTTCAAGCGACAATCAATATACAGTTGAAGAAAGAAGAGTGCATGTAGCAGAAATTACGGCTTCAAAGTGGCAAAAAAAAATATCCTATATACCTTCACCTATTCATATACGCTTTATGGGACTATGGGATACAGTGGCTGCCTTGGGCTTGCCAGATTTTGAAGAAAATATTGATGAACCCAATGAGAGATATGCAGATCAGTTATGTAACATTGACTTTGCTGCACATGCTTTAGCTTTGGATGACGATAGGTCAAGAATTTTCACTCCTCTTCTTTTAACCAGAAAGCATTTAAGAAAAGAGTGCAATGGAAATAAAGAAAACAACCTTTCTGCCAAAGATGTAAATTATTCCGCTAAAGTTGATGAAGTATGGTTTTCAGGTGCACACTCAGATGTTGGAGGCGGGTATGAAGATACTGATATTGACGGAGTATCATTAAATTGGATGCTTGATGAAATGGAAAAAAATGGGCTTTTATTGGTTCCTAAAAACACAGAAGTATATTCAGATTATTTGGGAAAAACACATAACCCAGACAGTGGATTATTTGATCCTTTATACCACAGACAAAATCGCAACATTCCCTGCTATACAGATATAAACAATTCAGGTAATCAGTGTTTAGAAGATATAAACAAAAGACAGCTGGAAATTATAGAGAATATCATTCCTAACACTAATATTATCCCTGAAAAAAAAGCATATACAGAAGGTTCTACTAGTGATAGTAGGAAAATAAAAATTCATCAATCAGTACTTGATCGTTTATGTATTAAGACACCCGAAAACTATGAATCATTTTGGTTTAAACATAAAAAGTACAAGAATTGTTTAACTTGCGATTTTACGGGTAAAGGTATCTTAAATGACACAGACAGTAAATGTAAACAGAATATTGAAATTGTAAGTAATACGCTGTATGAAAAACAATATGAAAAACGACAAAATAAACTAGGTGACATTACATGCAACTATGATGCATGTCCGAAAGCAAATGATCAAAAGTATCAAGTGGATAAAGCATGTAATTTTGACCATGAAAAGATTAAAATTAGAGCCAAACAAAGGTTGTCTAACGAAGAAGTAAATGGTACAAAAACAATAGTAATTTATGCAGACGTGAAAAATGATCGGACTGGCATATATATGTCTAAAAACAAATCTTATACATTTAAAATTGATAAAATTGACACATGGGTAGATTGCACAACAAATGCTACTCCTTTTAATGGTAGGCCAACATGGAGTTCTGATCAATCTATAAGCAAAAATCCTATAAATATTTTTGGAAAATCAATAGCATATTCACCTTTCTCAGGCTACATGGAACTTCTTGGAGTTGTGGGAACCCAACAATTTGAGCTAGGGAAAATGGCTGAAAATGGTCATCCATTCTCTCCCAAGGAAGATGGAGAATTAATTATTCGTATCAATGAACCAAGATGTTTTGAACAAGTATATGAAAACAATTCAGGGATTTTGGAATTAACCATCACATTAGAAAAAAACAATCCTACTTCTCCTCACCATCACACTAATAAGCCACGCAAACCTTCTACCTCAAATAACCTACAATGAAAATAACCAATCCTAGTCATAGAGTGTGAGGATGGAAGCACTGAACTTTAGGGTCTATTATTGATCTTGGCCTATTCGGAAACCAAATACAAGGATCATAGGTGGCGACTGACCCCTCTGATCCTGACCTGACTTGCATACTCTTCTTCTCCCCTGTTTAAAATATTAATAACTATTGCAAAAGATAAAAAATCATCCTCTCAAAACTAAAGGGTTTTCCTTTGATGGGCATTTGAGCTTAGCGTTATACCCAAACCTATTTGCCATACTTAGCTACAATCTTTAAAAATCATGGAACTTTTTATGAGAAAAATGAAACACCTCCTTCCCCTTTTATTTCTGTTGCACACGACTCTTATGGCCGACACTATATTTACTCTCTCCGGTATTAAAAAGCTCTACCCTGTGGTTGAAGTGAGTGGCAAGAAGATACCCAAGTCTGAAAAAGATGCTGTTATGGAGTTGCTTCAAGAGACTACGGATGAACTACACATCAACACCAGCG
>JALULO010000043.1 GCA_027056215.1 Campylobacterales bacterium
TACTTTGCTGCATCTTGAAATGATTTTAGCGTTGGTAGGATGTATTCACCTGCTTTGTTTTGCACTTGTGCTGCTGTGAGTCCTAGTTTTTGTTTGTATGAGTACTCAACATAACCGATAGCGTATTTTGTTTGTTCGATATTTGCAGAAACACCTGCGTTGGATTTTCCCGCGACAACATTGCCTGCCCAGTTTGGTTTTTTACTTGCTTTAAAAGCTTTATCATCAAGTTTTGAAAGATAGTATGTAAAGTTGTATGTTGTACCTGATTTATCGGCTCTTACCGCTACGGTAATCTTTTCATGAGGGAGTTTAAGATCAGGATTGACACTTTTGATCGCATCATCATCCCAGTGCGTGATCTTACCACTAAAGATACCTGCAACTGCTTTTTCGCTAAGTTTGAGCTCACCATCTTTTACACCTGGAATATTGTATGCTAAAACGATACTTCCAACAACTGAAGGGAACATGTAGAGTTTGTTTTTCTTTAATGCTTTTACTTTTAAGGGTTTATCACTTCCTGCAAAATCAACCATTCTTTTTTTGATAGATTTGATACCATCACCTGAACCTGTTGGTGTATAGTTTACTTTTTCACCTGTTTTTGCGTTGTATTGGCTGATCCAAGCTTTGTATACAGGTCCAGGAAATGACGCACCACGTCCTTGAAGTTGGTCTGCACTGAGCGTTAAAGTTGCAACAGATGTTGCGATTGCTAATGTTACGAGTTTTTTCATTTTCATATTTTTTTGCTCCTAAATTTTATTTACAAAGGAAGTATAAAATATCTTGGTTACAAAATGGTTACAAGCAAATTTTCTGCTATAATAACTTAAAATGAAGAAGGCATAAAACATGAATGAATCAATCATAGGTTTTGGTATAGCAGGAAATTTTGCACATCATCTTGAACAAGCAGGTGAAAGTGCAGACTTTGTAGATGTAGTCGTTGATGATGCAGATGCGCCCAAAGGAATCTTTCCAACATACGTTCCAAACAGTGAAACATTTTTAAAAACATACCCTTTCTCATCTGACAGCATACAATCCCTCCAAGATAAAAATATCCAAATGGAACCAGAAGTTGCCTTGTTGTGGGATGTCACATACCAAGACGGCAAGATCAAAACACTTACACCAACACACTTTGCAGCTTACAACGACTGTTCCATCCGTGTAGAAGGTGCAAAAAAGATAAGCCACAAAAAAAACTGGGGTGAAAACAGCAAAGGTATCAGTGAGACGCTATTGCCCATCGAAGCATTTAAACCAGGCTCTAAACTAGACAACTACTCCCTTACCTCTTTCATCAAACGTGATGGAGTATTGATCCAATACGGTGAAAATAGTGAGCTTTTGGGTTATAGTTACTTTTATGACAAACTCATAGACTGGATCATCCACAAGCTAAATACACAAGAAGATACCGGGCCACTTGAAGACCTTCTTTCTATGTTTAAAACTGCCAATTATCCAAAACAGTTACTCATCTCCATAGGTGCAACACGCTATACCAACTTTGGTGAAACCAATTATCTCAAAAAAGATGATATCTTATATGTTGCAGTTTATGACCATACAAAATATAACCATGAACAGATCACAAGGATGTTAGAACATGATGATTTTAAAAAAGATGGCTTATCTGTTTTGAAACAAACAGTTTACTGATAAAATAGGAGTTGATTATGATTATAAAAAACGCTTTTCTTCTTATGCTACCATTTTATCTATATGCAACAGAACCTGTCAAATGCGACCACTGTTTTATAGGTAAAGAGTATATGAAATGTAGCTATTACGTTGAGAAAAATGGAGATCTTTCCAAACAAAAAACCTGTCTGACTTATGCCAACAGCCTTTTAAAAGGTCAAAGTCCCGGACGGGCAAGCTGGTACTTTATCATCGGAGGTGATTTTGATAAAGCCATCAAAGCGGGGGAAAAAGCACTGAAACAAAAAGAATTTTTTGCACTCGAACACTTAGCAGAAGTTTATTTACTCAAAGGTGATCATAAAAATGCACAAAAATATTTTAAAAAATTGAGACAAAAGAAGTTAGGGAGTGCTCTTTTCACACAAAAACATTTTGAGATACTTTCAAAACTTTATCCTAAAAAGTTTGACAAAGAAGAAGCACAAAAACTTGCTGATAAGTGAGTTGTAGGGTGGGAGAATCCCACCAAATAAGATTTGTATTTTTGTGTTGTTAGATATTTGGAAGGTGGGTTTTATCCAACATCAAAAGCTATTAACTGGCTTGTTTTAAGAGGAAATTACCAACAATCGGTAAATCTAAATCTTTATGTTCTTTTTTAAAATTTAAAACCTCTATAGCAACGATGTCATCATTTTTACCATAATCGATAATGACACCATCGTTAATCTCTTCACTCTCATATGGCTTTTCATCTGAAATAATAAAATAAATACTATCCACTACATCATCATATTTAATAATCATTTGCATCCCTTCTTTCGCATATTTCTATCAAAATAAACTGTTACGATTCGTTTACCCAAAGGATTATAAACAACTTTCAAACAACGATTATCTGCGATATCAATCTGTTTAAAATAGTGTTCTTCAACATTTGAGATAGATATCTTTAAAGAGTATTTTTCTAAAGTATCAAAAACCCACTTTTTAGATATCCCTCTTTCACTCATAACTTCAAGTGAATGTTGTGAAAATAGTATCTTTATAATACAATCCTTTTAAAAAATTGATCTATTATATCATAAGTTTTTCAATATCATTCAAAAATAAATTTTAATCCTAAAAAGTTTATCAAAGAAGAGGCACAAAAGCTTGCTGATGAGTTATAGTCGTATGATGGGAGAATTCCACCAAATAAGATTTGTATTTTTGTGTTGTTAGATATGTGAAAGTTGGATTTTATCCACCCTACATCTCTAGCTTTTCTATATCGTTATTATGGTTTTTTATCTTGAAAAAAAACATAATACATGATAAAATATTTGTCATATATTTGACAAAGGCATGACAATGGATAAAATTTACGGAACTAGAGAGATTGTACGTAACCCCTCTTTATTAAGAATCAATCCTGATGAAAGTTTTATTATCGAAGACAAAAAAGCACATAATCAACTTGGTGTTTACTTGGGTACTGAGTTGGCAAAAGAGTTTTTTGAGTATAAACAAAAACAAAGACTGTTAAAATCCGCAAAGAAAATCAAAGCAAGTGCAAACTTGGAAAATACTCTGTTGGAAGCGACTTTAGATGATGAATTACAGTAGAGGAGATATTGTCCTTGTAAATTTTAATCCTCAAAAAAAGCCTGAAGAGGTTGCCAAAGTTCGTCCGGCTGTCATCATTTCAGATAGTGAACTTAATGAAATTTTAGATTTAGTTACCGTAATCGCCTTGACAACCAATCTCATTGACGATGCCGAACCTCTTCGTATTAGAATACTAAAAAGAGACACCCTTCATGAAGATAGCGATGCAATGATAGAGCAACTCAGAAGCATTTCCAAAAGTCGCATCGGCAAAAAAGTTGGTACACTTAATGATATTGAGATGAAAAAGATTGAATATGGGATAAAGAAAATGCTAAATATTTAGTTACGCAAGGGGTTATCATGAATTTAGCAAAATAGACCACCTTGTAAAAACTGTTCTTTTGAAGTCGTAGGGTGGGAAAATCCCACCAAATGAGATTTGTATTTTTGTGTTGTTAGATATTTGAAAGGTGGATTTTATCCACCTTACGGGGTATGAAATAAAAAGTTTCCTACCAATTTACTTCAGCTGTTAGCATATATTTATTTTGTGCATCATCGTCTGTGTTTGTATCTGGATCGATGTGGAAGATGTTTGCAATAAATTTGACATTTTTAGAGTAACTGTACGCTGCACCAGCGATATACTGTTCTCTGTCTTTATTGTCATCAGCTGAAAAAGAGTCATATCTGCCTAACAGTGCCCAGTCGTGCGTTGGTCTGTATTCACCATTTACGGTAAAACCTTTACCTGTTTTACTATTGTTCGCTACACCTTGCTCACCTGCTGTAACATACATAGCCGCAATCAAAAAATCAGGTTGATTGTAAACTGCATGAACACCGTACCAAACAAAATCTTTATCATTTTTCAAAGTTTTTGTATTGTATTGTCCCAAAAATGAGATATCCGCATAGGTATCTGT
>JALULO010000044.1 GCA_027056215.1 Campylobacterales bacterium
GTGCTATCAAGATATAATGATTTGCTGTTCCATGGATACTGACATGATCATACTTTCTGATATTTGTCAAAAACTCTTTCATGACCGTGAAAAAAGTATCTGCGATGTTTTTATAACAGTTTTTGTTGGAGTTAATCGCTAGATGGGGTACATCTAATTCTCTGAAATCTTCAAGGAGCTGTTCAAACAAAACCGTTACACCACCAGCACTTTTCATATCTTTTGCATACATAGGTCCTATCAAAATGATCTTTTTATGCTTTTTCATTTGTTCTTTCCCCTAACTTTACTTTTTCATAAATCTTTCGTATAACACTTCTTGCAAAATAAAACTCTACCAGTAAGATAGCCAGATTTAGTACTATAAACCCACTAACAGGATAATGCACAAAGATAAGCTGTACTACCAGTATCACCAAGATCAATCTGATGATATTGAGTTTTAGCTCAAATACATTAAAATTAAATGTCTTAGAGAGAAGGCTAAAAAGACTCAAATATGCAATCAAAACACTCTCATATATAAGGATAAAGACAAATATCACTGATTGCATCGAGAGATATCCAGGCTTGATAAGATACACCAGTAACGCGATAAGTGTTGAAATAAGACATCCACCTATCAAGACATGCCACTTATAACGTATCAGATTTTGGATATGTCCTGTCACCATCGTCATGTCAGACATATTAAATTTGGAGATAAAATAGGAACGAAGCGAAGAGATAAAGATCATAATCAACCCACCAAAACTCATCGCATAACCCAACTCGGCAAGGATTGTTGTCATCTTATGATCAACCATATAGATGATCGCATAACGGTTCGTATAAATAAACAACCCATTGATCACATATGTCAAAGCAGAAAAGATTACAAATTGTTTTGCTCTTTTGTAAAAAAGTCTTCTAAAGTGGATATTGGTTACTTTCCTTGTGCAGGTACTTAAAAAACCTATAGTATATTTTGTATTAATAATGATAACAACACCAAAGGGTAAGATAAAGAGATAAAGATAGATATCATCGAGGCTGATTTCGCTAGTAAAGAAAAGGATATAAACTAAAAAAGCAATCCTCGCAACCAATATGATAACAGAATTTACCGTGATAAAACCAATCCTTTTTTTTGCCAACAAGGTTGTTTTGAAAAATATCCACGTCAACATCGCAAAGATAGAGAGATAAATATACTCTTGTTTGATACCTAAATTTTGGACACCAAAGAAGATATCTGTATAATGCCCCAAAATCGTCTGAGAAAGTACGAACAACAAGAGGAAGATTATAACTTGAAAAAGAGCATTGACTTGATCTGATATCTGATATATCTGATTAAATCTCAGATAACTTACCGTCAACCCAAACTCAAATACAAATATCAACATGATGATGATATTAAAAGCTGCCGAAAACCCTGCCATACTTTCGATATTGAGCTTATAGGGAATCAATAAAGCGATAAGATAGGTTGAAAAGCTATATATGAGATTGGAGATGAGGAACATTGTTCCTTCGTTTCGTAATAAAGCATTTATTTTTGCAAGCACTATAAAATTTCCTTAAATAATTTAAAACTTATTATTTTTTATTTCTGATCTTCTCAATATCTAAAAATTGTCTACAGATGAAATGTTTATCATCTACACTACGATCAAACTTATCAACTATTTCAACATCAAAGTCAATACCATCATGTACCAGTTTTATCATACCCCTGATCACATAATCTTTGTCTATATCTTCTGTTGAACTTTCGATTATAACAGTTACTTTGCCGGGTTGTGTCTGCCTGTACTGCATATTTTTGATCATATCATATGGCAAATGTTGTCCACCAACCATCGTTGTAACAGAAATAAGCCTTTCATCTGCTGTGACCAGATAAGCTTCATGTCTACCTTTGATATTTTTGACCTCTTTTGCGATATCAGTACCTTCAAAGCAAACGACATCTCCGAGAGCCTCATCAGTCGTTTTATAATTGATAAGAGGCATCACAAAGTTGTCAAACGAGGTACCTACAATCTCATCATCAACAACTCTTGAAAGACCATACGCATTGTTAAAGCGATAGTTTTCAAAGTCGAGACGATATGCACTAACTACTCTTTCACTATGCGTATACTCAGATAGTACAGTGATGTCATGACCAAAAAAATCTTTGATTATTTGTAAATCAACGTTATAAATACTCTCCGATGAGACAACCACACCTTTAATCTTTAACGCTTCAAGTCCAAACTGTTTTGACATAGCGATAAAGCTAAGCACGGTACTAGGATAACCAAAAAGAAACTTTGGGTTAAACTTCTTTGCCTGAGTATGCATCAGTAAAAATTTATCTGAGTTAAGATAATTACTTGAAAGATACAGATAATTGTCAGCAGGTTCATATTTCCAGTAAGTATCTTCTTGTACGTCAGAAACATCCCGTTCCTTTAAAATCAATGTTTTATCACGGTATTTATACCCAGCTTTTGCAAGAGTATACATAGCACATGCTTTTTGTTTTATATGACTGCTATACAATGGATAAAAAAACTTTGTAGGTACACTAAGTGATCCTCCGCTAAAACGAGCACCAGGTTTTTCTACCTTGCGAGAATACATACGATCAAGATTCACTTTGATATCCTCTTTACTGATAGAAGGAAAGCGTTTCAAATCATCAAGTGCCTTATAATCCCGTGCAGTAACACCGTATTTTTGGAAATGCTCTTTATAAAAAGGGATGTTTTTTTCAGCGAAGATTAACGTTTCAAGCGTTTTATGATAAACAAAATCTTGTCTATATTGTTCATCTGATTCTTCAAACTTTTTAAAACGGTCTGTATATTCATTAAAAAGTTTACCATAACGCATACTAAGCGGAATAGCACCATAAATACTTCCTAAAAAAGTTTTAAGAGGCTGAGGCATATTACAGTATGTTTCTCTATATAAATGTAACACGCTTCCAAATGAAAGACTCAATTTATGTCCTTGAAAAGTTAAGATAGTCAAAACTGACATTATTAAAAAATTTTTAATATACTTTATTAGTATACGATATTAATATTATCCAAAAAACCAAAATTTAAAATTAAATCATATTTCATTTTTAAGATTAAAATCCGTATCTACACCTAACACCTAACTACTATCAAGTTAACTTAAGATCTTTTAGGATAGTATACGCGACAAAATTTAAAACCCTATAAGGAATAATCATGTCAAGAAGATGCCAGATAAGCGGTAAAGGACCTATGGCAGGTAACAATGTCAGTCACGCTCATAACAAAACAAAAAGAAGATTTTTACCAAACTTAAGAAGTGTAAGAGTTACACTTGAAGATGGTACAAAAAAGAAGATCAAAGTCTCTGCAAAAGAGCTTAGAACGATGAGAAAACAAGCAAATCAATAGGTTAGATATCCAACTTTTACACACACTATCCCAATAGCTAGTGGGGGAATTTTATGAAATTTTTCAAAAAACTTAAAAAATTCCTCCATTGGCGTGAACCTAAAAAGCCAGAAATCGACTTAAATACAGAGCTTTACCTTCAGTTAGCACCATTTAGACTTCCTCTTATACTCACTGTTATGATCATGATGCTAGGAAGCATCGGGTATATTCTTATAGACCATATGTCACTACTAGATGCTATCTATCAAACAGGTATCACATTTACCACTGTGGGTTTTGGGGAAATAGCCCCTATTTCCAGTGCAGGTCGTTTGTTTACGATCACTTTGATTATACTTGGATTTGGTGTTTTTTCTTTTTCTGTAGGTATTTTGGTAGAAGTGTTAAATAAGGGAGAATTACTCAAAATCATCAAGGAGCGTTCTATGCTATATGATATCGCACGTCTGAAAGATCACTATGTCATCTGTAATCATAATGAATTTACCATTCAGTTGACACGCCAATTTCGGGAAAACCATATCCCTTTTGTTGTTGTTGATCCTGCTGAAGATATCGAAGAGATTGCTAAAAAGTATGCCTATCCCTACTTTGTACAAGAAGAACCACATACAGAAGTTGCTCTTGCCAAATCACATCTTTCTAGTGCAAAAGGTATTATCACATTGTCTGAAAATATCGCTGACAATATCGCTCTTATCGCATCTGCAAGATTACACGAAAAAGAGATCAAACGAAGACGACCCTATTTTATCTTAACAA
>JALULO010000045.1 GCA_027056215.1 Campylobacterales bacterium
AACAGGCAGAGGCTACATTCAACAAATGGATATATGTCTCCTGTTAATTATGAAGCTAAGATGCTACAATATCAAACGGCTGCATAATCTTTAGGGGAACTTGTCTGAATTTTGGGTAGCACATCAATTTGAGTCTTGTGGTATTAAGTGAAAAGGTGGATTCCCAATACAGAGGTCGACTTTCCCAATAGCACCAATAAGGGCACGTATTGATGAATTTAAAAATATATCATAATGATAGCAGCATAAGTTGGGGTGTTCTTTGGATATTGATTGACAACAATCAGGGTCAATATCGTTTCCATAATAAGATGAATTTTCCCATCTTTGCATAGCTTCTAAAAGAAGAGCACCTTCTCCCATAGCTAAGTCTATTATTTTTTTAGGAGGTTGGATTTCTAGGGCATTAATCATGATTTCACTATACTTTTTAGGTGTAAAAAACTGTTGAAAAGTGCGTGCCATTGTCATTGATGAACTATTCCCTTCTGCTTTTCCTTTTATCTTTGCTAAATATTTTATCATAAGTTTTCTTCTGTGTGACATTGAAAAACTGCCTTTCTAGGTATTAAGTTTTTGTTTTGGCTGCCATAACAACTTCATATGATGAACAAACCAGTCAGGAATCATAAAATATACATTTTCTCGTTTATTTAAAAGTTGAGAAGCGTACATAAGTTTATTTCTTTTAAGAAATTCCAATAGCTTTCCATCCCACTCTTTTGTTAAAAGGGCATAGGCAATAGTAATAAGGTGAGAGAGATAGGCAGGTGACTGACTAAAAAGATAAGGCGAGAAGATATTCTTTTTATGATGGTTGAATTTGAATTCTTCGAAAAGTATATCTTTGGGATATAGTTTGTGAAGATTTTTGACAAGGAGATGTAGGACTGTAAAATAATCTATAGATGTCCTTTTGGTCTTCTGATTTAAAAATATATTTTTTGATAGAACATACTTGGAAAACCTAACGGCTTCAAGTTCTATGTTAGATGCATGATTTACTTTTGTTCTTGAAAGATTGTACCCACAACGAAAGCATTCATAGATGTTTTCAGGAGGCTCTATACGTATAGGGAGTACAAGGCTATTACACTTTGGACATGTATCTTTCATGTAGACCCGATGTTCGGTGCAAACATTTACAAAAAGCAGTTTACTGTCTTTTGAGTAGAAACCTTTTTCTTTAAGGCATAAAGGGCAGAATCGAAGAGATTTTGACTTTCGCTTTTTTGGATATAGATTACCACTTGAAGCTATTATCCATTTGTTTCTTTGGTTTGTATGGATCCTTTCCTGAAGCTTTCTCTCAAGATCAAGTATTTGCATATTATTTAATGCAGGTACCGAAATTTGAGAAAGATGAGACAATATCCTCCAAAAGCTATTATCAAATTTTGCAATATCTAAATCACGCTTATAAGCTTGGTATTTAATTAAGTGTTTGGAAAATAGTTCTGCGGGGGTTATATGATATGAAAGTGCTACTCTGGTAATCCAAGAAGATAAAAGTTCATCTTCATAAGGATGTGGGGGATTAGACCATTGCTGTATGTGTTTAGTTTGCATTTTTAATATCATCTCTTCGTCGTGAGGGCCTGGTAAAGTTAATAGAATTCAATACAGATAAATCAATTTTTTCTTTATTGTGCATAAGAGCAAAAATAGTAGATTTTTTAAGTATGGTGGCTACCTCCCCTATCAATCCTTCACTTAAATTATATATTCTTGCAAGAAGCTCTGTGTGATGAAGGTTTGAAGGCTCTTTTAGGGGTAAAGTTCTTTCTAATCCCATAAGAAGTCGAGCAAAATCTTTATCATATTTCCATCTAGGAATTTTCATTGTATCAAAACGATTAGCCATTTGAGGGTCAGAAGAAAGAACTCTTTGTAATGGTGTTACTCCTGCGCCAACAATAGAGATTTGAAGATCGTTCCCCAAGTGTTTAAGTGCCGTAAGGAATTTGTTTCTTTGACGTTTGTCGCCATGAAAGATATCTTGAAGTTCATCAACAATAAGAATTTTAGTTTCAATATCAGAAAGAATGTCATGTACTTGGGACTCTTTTCTGGATGCAGAAAAAGAGGTACCGTAAGGGACTCGTAGTGCATCAAGTATTTTTTCATATAGTGCACTTTCGGATGGGGAAATAGGAGCTTGAATTTTTATAATAGGATGAATATTTGAAGGTACATCAACATAGCTGGGATGCATTTCCATAAATCTATTCAAAATAGTTGTCTTTCCGTTATTTGTATCACCTATTATTGCAAGGTTTGGCATTCTTTCAACACGTTCATGATGGTATAGGTATTCTAGTTCATTTAAAATCATTTGTGCTCTTGGATAGGTAAGCCAAGATTTTTTTTGTGCATTTGAAATACGCTCTGTCTTACTAAGAGATAGAACTTCTTTAGCTCTATCAGTAAGATGATTATAATGTTTTGAGTTTTCTACAGTGTTTTCCATTCGTTTCCCTTTTAAAATGGCATATCATTATCGCTGTTTTTATGCGTTTTCTTGCTAGTTTTCTCATCTAGCTTTGTGTTTTTTACTACCGGAGCATCGTCAACAACATCAAAAGGTTCAAGGTCATCTAGGTCAAAAGGTGAAAAACCACTTGCTTTTGGAACATTTTTATGAGAGCGTTTGGCTGGTATACTCTTTGTATTTTTTCTAGTATGCTCCCTTTGAATACTTTTCATTTGGGTTTTTGTTTTCCTTTTTGCCTCTTGTATAACTTCTCTTTGTCTTTCTAGGGCGTTAAATATTTCATGTTCGTCATATTGCCTATTCTCTTGTCTTTTGAGATGCTTTTTAGCGGCATTATATTCCCACAGTGATGTAGGTGGATGGTAAGCATTAGCATAAGGTACTTCTATGAATTCTTTAATATGTTCATCATATACATAAATCTTACTAATATCTCTAGGGTCTCTTCTGACTGAGAGTTTCTTTTTTACTGGAGGATTTGAGTTTGGTTCAATAGCACCTACCCAACTTTCCAGAGCTTCACTATGATAGGTAATCGTATCTATTTGAATTCCGTAACGCTGAACAGTTCTTTTTTCTGAAGGTAGCATGTTAATAGAAAATCGATTAACATCTTCAATCATGGGTGGCAATCCTCTTGGTGGGGTATCTCCTCCACCAAAGATGCCTTCTCGATATTTTTCAAGTGGAGACATTCCGATACCGCTGTGGATTTTATTGTGATATTTATCAACAATTTCGATAGCCAGCCATTCTTCAAAATCTTCAAGTGTTAATATCGCATCTTCTTGCGGAGTGCTATCTCCTCTTTTAAAGATATTGGATTGTGTACTACCGTCAAGCGTATGAATACCTTCATTAAGTGTTCGAACCATTCGTTCTATATGTCCGCCAAAATGTGGTCTGGCTACAGGTCTCCAGATTAAACTAATCTCATATTCCTTGCATACACCTTCAATATCAATACCCCTAAACTCTTTGGCATTGTCAGCGTGAACAAATTGAGGAATTCCCCATACCGGATATTCTGTTTGAAGATTATATTTATTAATCAAATCATCCTTGGGCAAAACAGCATTTTTAATTGTCTGCCCAACACCAAAAAAGCCGGGACTTTCAAATGATATATAGTATCCTGCAATCATACGGCTATAGACATCTATAGCTAGGGTAATCCATGGTCGTCCTAGCTCCGTTCTATAGGTACTGTCAACAAGAATAATATCTACTTCTGTATGATCTATTTGGAGGACGTGAAGGGGAAAGAGTCCATCAGGATATTCACCTTTTATTAGACCATTTGTATTTTTCTTGCGCTTAGGTTCCATAAAGGTAGCCTCTTTATGTTTTCTGACACGTCTTCGTATAGTTGAAATTGAGGGGATAGCAATATCAGCATTTTTGCATTTGAGTCCAATCTCTTCCCATACTTTTTGTGCGGTAGGATAAATTGGACCTGAAAACATCTCTTTAATAGTATCCTTGATGAGTTTTTCCTGCTTTTTCTCAAGTCTTGGAATACCTTTACCTCCACGATCACCCATGAATACCAATGAACTTAATTGCCCTGTACTTTCATAGGCTCGTATCC
>JALULO010000046.1 GCA_027056215.1 Campylobacterales bacterium
GATATATACATTAATTATTTCATTTATACTTTTAACACCTTTATCTTTATATATAAATCATGAAATGAAACTTCAGGAAATGAAAACAGAAGCAGCACTAAAGTCTATTCAGTCAATTATTATTAACGCCATGGATAATTTTGGTAATCATCCAGATGAAACTTTTGAATTTCCAAAATTTTCATCTTTTGCATCTGCTCTGTATAAAAAAGACTTTACTCCTATCTATACAGAAATTAAAGAGGTGCTACCTTCATATGTCCCAGGATATAATAGTGAGGATTCAACTAGATACCTTATTACAAAACTTCCAAAAGAAAAATATTTTTTTGCAAGCTACTTGGTGACAAGAACTAAAATATCTTTTGCTTCTGTTTTTTTTGAAGCCAGTTTTATTGCCTTTGGTATTATTGCTCTCATCTTACTACTCTCTTTCTATTTTTTAAATAGTTTTTCAAGACCTTTTAAGAGGGTGAATGAAAAACTTGATGATTTTATAAAAGAATCTATGCATGAGATAAATACTCCTTTGAGTATTATTAGTGTAAATGTAGACTTGTTTGATTCTATCTATGGGACAAATAAGTATTTAAACCGTGTAAAATCAGCAACAAGATCTCTTGCGACTATTTATAATGATATGGACTATCTTATAAAACAAAACAGAGTTGAATATATCGATGAATCTATAAATTTAAAACAGTTTTTGCAAGAGAGAATGGAATATTTTGAAATGATTTGTCAATTAAAAAATATACATTTATCTTTTATCTGTAGTGTTGATGAACCTCTATTATTATTTAATACCACAAAACTGCAAAGAATAGTAGACAACACTTTATCCAATGCTATAAAGTTTTCATCTGCAAACAGTAAGATAGAGATAAAACTCTTTACAGACAGAGATAATAATATGGGATTAAGTATTCAAGATTATGGTAAAGGTATTGAAAAACCTCATAAAATTTTAGATAGATACTATAGAGAAAATGCACATAAAAATGGTTTTGGTATTGGTATGAGTATTGTAAAATCAATTATAGATGAAGCAGATATAACATTAGATATTCAGTCGAAACTGGGAGAAGGTAGTATATTTACGTATATATTTAAAGTATAGGGGGCTTATAAATAAATTTTTGTGTCAGTCATATGTGCAACATAAAGTCACCTCTAATACCTCTTTTTGCTTTTTTGTAGGCTTTTCCGGAGGTTATGATTTTTTATTTCTTATTGTATTTTGTGGATGCTACACACAAGATACACGCTAATGCATTATAATACTCATCAAGGAAGCGCGATGAAAAACAATCCTTTTTATACGCAAGTTAGTATTATCGGAGCCGGAGTATCTGGCTCGGCGCTTCTTTTTATATTGGCTCGATATACCGATGTAGCATCTGTTGCTCTTTTTGAGAAATGTAATGAACCTGCTACTCTGAACTCTTCTGCAAAAGCAAATTCGCAGACGTTGCATCTAGGTGATATCGAAACCAACTATGACCTCCAAAAAGCCACTCATGTGAAGTCCTCCTCTTCCATGGTGGCTAATTTTATTACCCATTTTGATTTTGAAGAAGAGATTGGCTACAGACGTAACAAGATGATACTCGCTGTTGGTGATCAAGAGATTCGTCGTCTTAAAGAGCGATATCATACGTTTAAAGAACTTTTTCCTTCTATGCGTCTTTGGGATGAAAAGATGTTAGCTGAAAAAGAGCCTTCATTGTTAAAAGAACGTACACAAAAAGTGATGGCTATTGGGGTGGAAGATCAGATCACAACGGTGGACTTTCACAAGTTGAGTCAAACTTTTATAACACTTGCACAGGAAGAAAAATCCACGCAATCGACATTACATTTTGAAAATGGCATAGAATCGATTTCAAAAAAAGGGGATAAATATCTCCTTCGAACTTTGCAAGGCGAACATTTGAGTGATATAGTCATCGTCAATGCAGGTGCACATTCGCTTGTATTTGCCCATCAGATGGGATATGGAGAAGCATATGCGATGCTTCCCATTGGTGGTGGATTTTACTTTGCAGATGATGTGCTTTTAAAGAGTAAAGTGTATACGATGCAACATCCAAAACTCCCTTTTGCTGCTGTACATGCAGATCCAGATCTTACCAATGGATGGAAAACACGTTTTGGACCAACTGCTTTTGCCACACCAAAACTGGAAAACAGACACCATCTTGAGATACTGAATCTTTTTGATGTTTTGAGTTTGGACAAAAGTGTCCTTGAAGTCTATTATGATCTTATGAAAGATGAGGATATACGTAACTATATCTTACAAAATTTTGTGTATCAACTGCCTGGTGTCGGTAATAACTTTTTTATCAGTGAAGTCCAGAAGATCATACCCTCTTTGCAGAGTGAACAGATTCATTATGCAGATGGATATGGTGGTATTCGTCCCCAGATTATCGACAAGATAAACAAAAGATTACTGTTGGGTGAAGCAAAGATAGATACAGGGGATGGTATCGTGTTTAACATGACTCCATCCCCTGGGGCTTCAAGTTGTCTTGGAAATGCCTATGAAGATGCACAGAGAATTTGTAAATTTTTGGATTTGGAGATGGATAGACGACTTTTGATAGAGGAGTTATGTGAACAATCATGTATCGTTACAAGAGAAACTTTAAAATAAATTATACTAATATACCATCATGAGAGATGCAAAAGTAAAAAAAGTTTTGATTGTACTATTTGTTATAACCTTACTTTTGGTTATTTATATCTTGAAAAGTCACAAACCTCTACATCATTGCCATGGTGATGATCTTCCGTGTTACTATAAAACAGCGCAAAAATATATCGATAAACATGACTACACAAATGCGGCACGTGTCTATGAAGCGGGATGTGATCAAGGTATCCCTGAGAGACAGATATGCCGATTGCAAGATAGACTTGAAGAGTTAGTTGATAAACAACGTTCTTGTTATGCTGGTTATAGTGAAGAGTGCAGGGCAGCTGCTTTGACGTTTTTGTATTGGCAGCGAGATGTCGGATATGATATTGTGCATGAGCATCAAGCTGAGATAAGTGCTTTACTACTTCGAGGTTGTAAAGATGGAGATTCTGAGTCGTGTGTAATGCGAAAATCAGGACTTTTACTCTATGAAAATCGTCTTGATACCTATCAGCATTCAAGATATTAGCGTGTATGCAAGATATCCATCAAAAACTACACAAATGGTATAGTATAAACGGTCGTAAAGAGCTTCCATGGCGAAATAGTGAAGATCCTTATCACATCTACCTGAGTGAAATCATGTTACAACAGACACAAGTCAAAACAGTGTTGGAGCGATACTATTTTCCTTTTTTGAAAAAATTTCCTACTTTAAAATCTTTGGCAAATGCTTCACTCGATGAGGTTTTAAAATCATGGGAAGGGTTGGGTTACTATACCCGCGCGAAAAATCTACATAAATGTGCACAACTCACAGCACCAAAACTACCTAAAAGTTATGAAAGTTTACTTGCCCTGCCGGGTATCGGTAAAAATACCGCTTCGGCGATCTGTGCATTTGCCTATAAACAAAAACGAGCGGTGATGGAGGCAAATGTACGGCGTATTTTATGTCGGATACATGCCCTAGATGATCCCTCTTCTGATCTTTTGATAGAATATGCAGAGGCATTGTTGGATGAAGAAAATCCTTATGATTATAACCAAGCGATGATGGATATAGGTTCGATGGTTTGTACCGTGAAAAATCCACAGTGTGAGATATGCCCATTTCTATCAATGTGTCAGGCACATGAACTTGCTTGTTATGATTTTCCACTTAAAAAGAAAAAAAGTATACCTCTCAAACATGAAAACATTGTGGTAGAGTTATGTGAGGGACGAGTAAAACTCATACAAAGAGAAGGGCGTTTTTTGCACGGACTTTGGGGATTTTCTGCGTCTGAAAATCCAAGAGGTACTAAGATCGGTGAAGTGCGCCATCAATATACGCACTTTAAACTGGAAGTAAGTGTTTATCTAAAGAGTGTTTCAGCACACAAAGAGGGTGAAGCATTTTCAAAAGATGAGATTGAGACGCTTGCACTCTCTACTGTTGATAAAAAGATACTAAAGCTTCTTACCAGCCATCTGTGATTTTTGTGATTTGATAACCTTCTTTCCACCGGCGTTTAATAAGGGGCTCAAGATACTTCCATTTATTTGATAAATCGTAACTTTGTGATGTATAATCAGTCGTTTTTGAAAAAGTACCAACCCATTGATCAAATCCAAAATGCAAATCCGTTAGATAGTAGCCTTCTTTCCACCTTTGCTGGATAACATATTGGAAAGATTTCCAAGTTCTGGTTGAATCAAGTGTTTGGGGTGTTTTGTCATCTTTTGCTAAAAATGCAAGCCATTGACCTTCATAGTAACGAATAAAAAGGATTTTATATCCTTTTGCCCATGCTTTGTGGACTTTTTTTCGTAAATCTTTATAATAATCTGCATTGATATACGTAGAGTTTTTGATATGTTTGCCTTTTACAAAAATACCAACGTAGATACCCTCCCCATGTTCAAGATCTATAAGTGAAAAGCCCTCGTGAAACTTTTTGATCATAGCTTCACGAAAATCAGCCCAGATACGTCTGGTGACATATGATTGTGTTTTAAATCCGCTGTGCTTGGCAAAAAGTGCAATCCACTTTGTATATCCCTGTGCAATATCAATCAGATCGTATCCCTTTTCCCATCGATAGTCTATTTCTTTTGCAATGGCATTCCATCTATCTGCTACCACATATCCTTGATTTGTATAAGATGTACCTTTAGAATAGGTTAGAACCCATTTATGTCCCGCCTGAAGTAGTAATGGAGTAAGAAGCAGAAGAAAGAGAAATTTTTTATATGCGTGCATATCTAAATCCTCTTATTTGACTGGTTCACAGACAGCTTTAATATGTGTGCTAAATCCTATAGAAACATCGTTCCACGTTTTTCCCTGATGCTTTGCAAAACAGGCTTTTGTGATGGATTGAAGAGCTTTTGAAGCACTAAAATCAAAAAGATCTATCGTCCCATCTGCTTTGAGTGTCCCTTGATCGAAGATGTAATTCATAGGAATTTTTTTAGTGATCTTGTTCATGGTGATTTCGGCGATAAGCGTACCTGTTTTGGGTTTACCAGTCTCTTTGCTTTTTGCGTGGATATCAACTATCTTGGCAGTGAGGGTATCTCCTGTCATTTGTTCAAAAAAGAAAGAGACAAGTTTCGCATCACGACCTTTGTTTTTAGAGTTGACACTTTTTGTATCTATACTGACCGTAGAGCCGACAAGGATTTGTCGAAAATTGTGACCTTCTTTGGAAGCAGGGTGATAGATAACTTTGTCAAAAACACCGCCAACACCTATCTTTGCCGGTGTTTTATAGGCTTTCCAGTTGATTGAAACTGCGCCTTCCTGAGATAGCGTACAGTTCATCTTCGGCGTTGGTTGTGTTGCAAATGCTAAAACAGATGCTGTTACTAGAGATAAAAAAATTTTATACATTGATAGTCCTTATATATTTGTTTTTATTATACAAGGAGTATATCTGTTTATTCCTAAAGAGGAGATAAAGTTATGCTACTTCCCACCAAACATACTGCCAAGATTTTTAAGCATATTTTGCATCTGTTCCATTTGCTGTGGTGATGGTTGCTGTCCTTGTGGATGTTGCTGTCCTTGTGGATGTTTACTTTGATGTTGTGCTTGTTGTATCTTTTGTTGAATCATCTCATCTGTGGTTTGTATCGGATAATTTGGAAGTGCAAAATGCTTGTTTGAAACAGGGACATTAAATTTTGCAGAAGTTGCGATATCTAGGTGTTTAAATCCCATAATATTTGCTTGTGTTTTGAGTGGAACACCTTTGTATATCCAGGTTTTACTTCCCATGATTTCCCAGATTTCACATGGATAACCCAGTACTTTACCTGTTCCAACTTTTTTGCCACCCATCTGTTTCATCATGTCTTTACCCATAGCACTCATGTTTTTACCGTTTTTATCCATTTGTTTGAGCATACTTATGTCTTGTTTTATGATGACTTTTTCTTTTTCATTTACAGAGTAGACTGTGCCATGATCTATCTTTTGTAGGGTGTGTTGTTGGGTGATTTTTCCCATAGAAGTTTCTTTTTCATCTTCTTGGCGTACTTCTACATTGCCCCAGTCTTTAAAGTAAAGTTTATGCGTTCCTGTCGTTTTGGTTGAAAATCCAAGGATACTACCATCACCTTCAACTTTATACGTAACGACACCTGCCTTTACTTCATATCGCTTCGCACCAGCTTGCAGACTTGCACTAAAGCTAAAAAGAACTACCAGCCCAATCCATACATTTACTTTTTTCATGACATTTCCTTTATATTGTATAAGTTCATGATAAGGCAATATGATTTAAAATAAATTTAATAATAGTGGAACTTTATTGTTTTATAAGAAAGTGTGTAAATCAAGGGAATTAATCCCTTGAAAGCAATATTTTAGCATATATGAACTATATTTATTTAAATTGAATTAAAGGGCACTTTTAACGTTATGAAATTTTTGGAAAAACTACACAAGATCAAAGAACATCCTGCAACAAAGCAGAGTTTACAACAGCTTAAACCAAACAAAACTTTTTGGGGGATTTTGGGGGTGGCGGTTTTTTTTATCGTACCTGAAATCGTGGCTTTTATCTGGGGTGATCAGATCACTGCATATGCACAACATCAACTCTCCATGCCTTTGACTTTGGATAAAGAGTATCAGTATAAACTGTTAGAGATGATGTTTGGTGAGGGCAGTTGGTTTAATCTTCTCTTTGGGATAGGATTACTGGTATGGGCTTTTTTTTAACGTAGATATTCTATAGGTACTTTGATGATGTTTTTGTTGAGTTTACTAAAGTTTTCATGGTCGTTTTCAAGGTCTATTTTATAGTTGTTTAGTTGGTCATGAAGTAGTAAAAACCATTCAATCAAGGCTTCACTAGCAGCTCCTTGTAACTCTCTACACTCTTGTAGTATCTCTTCTGCAAGTACAGTGATCTTATGTATAGGTGTTATCTTCAGATAAGCACTGGCTGATTTGATCGTATGAAACATACGAAAAAGTTCGTTGATTTTGTTTGCAAAAGTAGATGGATTTTCCAAAGAGATGATTAACTTTTCCATAACGCCAATCATCGAGCTATAGTGATTTAAAAACTCTTCAACTATCTCATACTCAAATTCACCTTCCAACTCTTTATAGACACCCATCAGTCACCTTTTCTTAACTTCACCAAAAAGATACCCATAGCCGTAAGCACTAAAATAACGGCTATGGTTTGAAAGACAAAGCTAAGTTCTATAGGTTGTGCAAGATCAGGCATCAGTTGACAACCTTTGCACATCTTTGGCAAAGTGTCTCTTCATCAGTACTATTTTGTTTCCAGCATCGTGGGCATTTTGCTTTTTGGCTCAACAAGATTGTAAAAGTATCCCCCTCAACTTCAAATGAAGCAACTTCTTCACCATCAAGATCTTTAGCAACTTCACTCACAGTAAACCAATCTTGTGCATCTACAGGATCAAGTTTTTCAATCGATGTAGCGTCTGTTTTGATAGCGAGTTCTAGTGTTGCTTTGATCTTTTTCTCTTTTTTAAGTCCATCAACAAGCTCAAAAAACTTTTCACGTGCTTCAACCATGTACGCTTCATCAAAAGCACTTTCAACATCTGGTAGAGCATGATATACTAAGTCAAAGACATCTGTTGCCTCTTTTTTCAAAACAGCAGGGGCATACTCTAAAATCTCATCAACCGTATAAGTAAGCACAGGTGCTAAAAATGTCAGCATACGCTCTGCAATCAATGCCATCGCACTTTGAGAAGAGCGTCTGATAGGATCATCTTTTGCATTGCAATAAAGACGATCTTTAGAGATATCCATATGAATACCACTCAACTCTACAGTGATAAAGTGATTGATCAAAGAGAGTGCTTTGGAAAAGTCATAGTTTTGAAAGTGCATATCCGCTTCGTCAAATACTTTTTTGGCTTTTGCCAAAATCCAACGATCCATCTCTCCCATATCTTTGATATCCATGATCGTTTCAAGATCGTTTATGTTTGCTAGTAAAAAGCGTAAAGTATTTCTTGTTTTTCGGTACTGTTCAGCCACTTGTTTGAGGATATCATCACCGATTTTTAGATCATTTTGATAGTCACTAAGTGCTACCCAAAGACGGATGATCTCTACACCATACTGTTTTGCTACTTTATCAGGTGCGACAACATTGCCTTTGGATTTACTCATCTTCTCACCTTTGGCATCGTTTGTGAAACCGTGTGTAACAAGATTGTTAAAAGGACTGATACCATTGATCGCAGAACTGACTATCAAAGAGCTTTGAAACCAACCTCTGTGTTGATCACTTCCCTCTAAATACATATCTGCTGGGTATGCGCCTGCATCGTATTCGCGAGACTGTAGGACAGCTTTCCATGTTGAGCCACTGTCAAACCAGACATCGAGGATATCAGTTACTTTTTCCAAATCATCAGGATTGTGACCAGATCCAGGATAGAGTAGTTCTTTGATCTCCATATCCCACCAAGCATCTGTTCCTTTTTGTTCAAAGATCATGGCAAGGAAGTTTAGTACTTTTTCATCGAGGATCACTTCACCTGTTTTTTTATCTCTGAAAAAAGCGATCGGAACACCCCAGTCACGTTGTCTTGAGATACACCAGTCCGGGCGATTTTCGATCATGGAAGAGAGGCGGTTTTTAGAAGCTGGAGGAGAAAAAGTGATGTTGTCTATATTTTCCATAGCTCTTTGGCGTAGTGTTTTACCATCTTCTTCTTGATCCATTGCGATAAACCATTGTCTAGTTGCACGGTAGATAACGGGTTTATGGGTTCTCCAGCAAAATGGATACGAGTGGGTAAACTTACTCATCTTTAAAAGTTTATCACCCAAAAGTTCTAAAATCTGTTCATTTGACTTGAAGATATGTGTACCGACAAACGTTTCAGGATTTGGAAGTAGCTTTTCTCTCACAACTGTTTCATCAAAAAGCCCTCTGTCATCCACTGGCATGATCACATCAAGGTTGTATTTGAGTCCGACACGGTAATCATCTTCACCATGACCTGGTGCAGTGTGCACACAACCACTACCGCCATCCATCAAGACATGCTCGCCTAAAAGGATTTGGGATTTTCTGTTGTTAAGTGGGTTGATAGCAAAAAGATTTTCCAGTTGTGTGGCAGGGATCGTTTTTATGATATCACCGCTGATTACCTCTTCTTCTTTGAGTATCGCATAGCGTTTTTTTGCAACGATATAGCCATCGCTGGTTAAAACATACGCTTCTTCAGGATTTAACGAGATACCCATATTTGCCGGTAGGGTCCATGGTGTAGTTGTCCAGATGACCAAAGCACCCTCATTGATAGCAAGTTTTTCTTTTGCCTCATCATCAAGGTTAAATGCAACGTAGATAGAGTAGTCTTCTTTATCTTCATACTCAACCTCTGCTTCCGCTAGTGCTGTTTGTGCAGCCCATGACCAGTAAACCGGTTTGCTACGTTCGATCAAAAGTCCCTTTTTAGCGATATCACACAAAGAACGGTAGATATCTGCTTCAAAAGGAAACTTCATCGTAAGATAAGGATTTTTCCAATCTGCTACGATGCCAAGAGCGCGAAATTCGCTTTTTTGGATGTCAACAAACTTTTGTGCATGTTCACGACACAATCTTCTGATCGTACTTTTTGGAAGATCTTTTTTCTTCGCTCCAAGTTTCTTTTCAACTTGCTGCTCGATAGGAAGCCCATGACAATCCCAACCCGGTGTAAAACGGATATCCTCACCTCTAAAATAATGTGACTTTATAACGATATCTTTGAGAACTTTATTGAGTGCGTGACCGATGTGGATATTGCCATTGGCATAAGGCGGTCCATCGTGAAGTGTGAAAGCCTTCGCACCTTTATGTGCAGTCGTCATCTTTTTATAAACATCTTTTTCTTCAAACCACTTAGCATAGCGTTTAGGTTCATTTTGTGGAAGATTTCCTCTCATGGGGAAGTTCGTTTTAGGTAAAAGTAGGGTATCTTTGTAGTCCATTGTGGTATCAATCCTTCTTACAATATAATATTTTCAAAGTGACAAAAGTCGTACGTATCCAAATATTTAGCGCGGATTGTATCCAAAAAGCCCTTATAATGTATAATACGCCATTTAAAAAATAGGATCAATCATGAAAAATGCTTTAGTCGTCATCGATGATACACTCCATCATCATAAAACCTTCTTGTCCTATGTCACAAGAGAGATAGAACAAAAAGCAGGTGAGATTGATACATACTATCTCATCAAAAAATCAGATGGCGACATCATCTCTGTTCTTGAATCCGTCATCAGTGAGCATAAAAATGTCTTTCTTGTCACTTCTGAAGATTTTTCATTTGTCAGTAAAGTGATCGCCACGATTTGTCATGATGGGCTTGTACTCAAAGAGGGGATGCTTATTCCCATGAAAGCCGAGCACTATACAAAAAAGAGTTTTCTCATACACAAAGGCAAAAGCGATATCAACGTACTTCATGTAGACCCAGTCCAAAGTATGCCAAAGTTTTGGGTATCTAACCAAGATATCATATTTTCATGTTATCTGTTAGGAGTAAAAGAACAAAAAAAGTTAGAGTCATTTTTCACACAGACAGAGATGCGTTATGAAAAGATACAACTTATCGATGGATTTTTCTTCTACAAAGCATACGGCATCCACCAATCACAAAAAAAGACATTGGAGAATATGATTGAACTCTATTTGTCAGATAGTGTGCTTATAGGTGATGATGTTTCAAAAATCATATGTGAACAACTCATAGCTGAGCAAAAAACCATCACTTGTGCTGAAAGTTGTACAGGCGGTATGCTTGCAAGTGAGATCGTCAAAAACAGTGGCGTAAGCACTATCTTTGCTGGAAGTGTCGTAACCTATGCAAACGAGATAAAAGAAAATCTCATAGGTGTCAAAAAAAGCACCCTCAAAAGATACGGAGCAGTGAGCAATGCATGTGTCAAAGAGATGTTGGAAGGTGTGATGGAAAAGTTTGATGCAGATTTTTCTCTAGCAGTGAGTGGTATCGCTGGACCAACAGGTGGAAGTGTACAAAAACCAGTTGGAACTGTCTATGTTGGAGCAAAAAGTAGGGGATTTGACATGAAAATACAAAAACTTTCACTAAAAGGTGATAGAACGTATATCCGTCAACAGTCGGTATTATGGGCGTTGAAACTACTTTTGCAAAGCAATCGTAAATTTTTTTTCAAAAAAGTCTCAAAAACCCTTGACAAGTAAGAAGTTTTTGTATATAATTTCACCTCACTTGCACAGGAAGACAAGCTTTTTTATCCAAAAAGCCCCCTGAAAGTAAAGTGTTTTTTATAAAGTTGACCCGTTAGCTCAGCCGGTAGAGCATCTCCCTTTTAAGGAGGTGGCCGTTGGTTCGAATCCAACACGGGTCACCATTTCATTGTTCTTTATTAAAGTCAGTGAGGTTTTTATCGATAAGATATATATGACCCCATCGTCTAGTGGCCCAGGACCCCGCCCTTTCACGGCGGTAACAGGGGTTCAAATCCCCTTGGGGTCGCCATTTTTAGTTTGATTTGAGTCCTGGAAAATCAATCTTTACCTTTTGAATTTTTAATACTTCAAAAGGTCGCTTAGCAAGTAAGACCTTAAAAAACTTGCAGTTTTCCAAGGAATCCCTTGGTCGCTTAGCTCAGTTGGTAGAGCGCCACCCTTACAAGGTGGATGTCACAAGTTCGAGTCTTGTAGCGACCACCATAACTTTAAAGAGAGTGACACTTTAAAGTCTTTTTATTTTTAAATGTGCGGCGGTAGTTTAGTTGGTTAGAATGCTGGCCTGTCACGCCGGAGGTCGCGAGTTCGAGTCTCGTCCGCCGCGCCATTTAAAAACTCCAAAAATACTACATTTCAAAGTACTTCAAAAAATATCTTTATTGAACAAAAGTTACGCTTACGGAAATATACCTGTATCCGAACATCAAAGTTGCATCAAAACTTCTTAAATAGACTAAACCTATGATAAACTTACGAGATATTATCGCACCAACTAAACACCAGAAAGAGAAAAATGAAATTTAACAATTTTGCACCGATTATCGATGTGCCATTTGGACAACGCGCCGAAGTACAACGCCCTGTTCCCGAGTTCTACGCTACTATCGGCGAAGAAGGTGTCAGAGCGCTGGTCGACAGACACTACGAACTGCTCAAAGAGAGCGCCATACAAGACCTCTTCCCCGTCGAAGATCCCATAGAGTTTGCCGCAGCGAAGAAGCATGCAGCCGACTTCTTCATACAATTTTTGGGAGGACCGCCTTACTTCAACCAGTCACGTGGCGCACCGAGGATGGTGGGACGACACGCACCGTTTCGCATCACCCCAAGTGCCCGTCATGTCTGGCTGGAAACTTATGCCGTCGCACTCCAGGAAGTCGATGCAAACTCCGAGGCGATCAGCTCCTTTTGGAACTATCTCAACACCTTCTCCACATGGATGGTCAACACACCCGAGTGATGTGATACAGAGACGATAGCTGATGATGCAGAAATAACCAAAGAACCCTTGGCAAGAACCTCGAGGATACCTGATTCAGCGTCGTAGGTGAGATTTAATCTAATACAAATAAGTTTTTTCTGTTAAAATACTGAAATGTTGTAAACGAATTTTGTCTCTGACAATATCAAGTAATTTCTTTTTCGCACTACAATCTTCTTTTTCTCAATAACACACAAAATGTTTGTTATTGCCTGTATGTGACAATTAACACGCACTTTGTATGTTATTTGGAAAATATTGGTTAAAATCTGATTCTAAGTTTGAAACTATTTTAAGTTTTAGATATAATATTTTAATTTTACAAATGATTTCATTATGGACATTATTATCTTATATTTTTAGTATGTGATAACTGTGGAATGGTGGGGTATTTTGTATATAGTGTTTGTTAATAAATAGTTAAATTAAGAATAAATTCAGGAATGAGCTTCCAGATACATTTCAAAATGAAATATTTCTTCAATTTTAGCACAATAAATGTTACAACTACAACATGTGTAAAATTGCAAAGAAACCAAACATTACACCATCTTATGAGATGCAAGATATATTTAAACTCTACGCCGATGAATACACCTCAAACCATACATTAACCTCTGTCCAAAAAAGAGCTATAACAGATATAAGAAATTGTCGTACTTCAGTTTTAGGTTACAATGCCAAAGAGTGTTGTGAGTGTAAAAATATAGAGTTTGCATACAACTCATGCAGAAACAGAAACTGCCCTAAATGCCAAGGTCAGAAAAGATTTCAATGGATAGAAGATAGATTAAAAACTACAATCAATGTACCCTACTATCATACAGTCTTTACAGTGCCAAACCAACTTTTTTGTTTAGCAATTTTCAACCAAAAGATATTTTATGATTTACTCTTTAAGAGTGCGTCAGATACTTTAAAAGTGTTTGGTAAAGATGGTAAATATTGGAACATGCAAGAGATAGAACATAATGAGGAGAAACAACCTAAAATAGATTTAGCTTTCTTTGGAATTTTACACACATGGGGACAAACTCTTGTCTATCATCCACATATCCATTTTATAGTGGCAGGTGCAGGAATCATCGGGGATGAAATAGTAGAACCAAAATATAACGCAAAGTTTCTCTTCCCCGTCAAAGCGATGAGTAAAGTATTTCGGGGGAAATTGATTGAGGGGATTAAAAAGGCATATTATGACGACCAACTAGAACTTGATGATGATTTTAAAGATAGTAGATATTTCGAGAGTTTTATCGACAGTATCGTAAAGAGAAAGTGGGTAGTTTATGCTAAATCACAATTTCAAAGCAGCCAAAAAATAGTAGAGTACATGAGTAGATATACTCACAGAACTGCTATAGCAAACAGTAGAATCGTATCAATAGAAAACAACACCATACGATTTAGATACAGAGACTACAAAGATAACAATAAAATCAAAACCATGAAACTAACAGTAGATGAATTTATCAAAAGATTTCTCTATCACATCCCACCCAAAAGATATCATAGGATTAGATACTATGGAGCGGTGCAAAGACTCTCTAAAATCAAACATGAAAAAATAGTGACCATAGAAAACAGCGAGAATCAAATCAATCCTGACAAACCAACAAAACCCAAATGCAAAAAATGTCAAAGCACAAAAAGTGAAACGATAGTTGTCGTAGATGGTTACCACAAGGTAGTTCAGGGATTGATGACAGCAAAAATCTTAGCTTTAACAAGGGAGATAAAATTTAATGATAGTTCATGAAAGAGAGTCAAAAAGAGAAAAAAGTAAAATAATTTTACCAACAAAGCCATCCACTACACTACTGCCAAAAAAGAAAAAAACCGCGACAAACACCACTAACATGAGAAAAATTTCAATCAATTCTTACAAAAAAAGTAACATCAGCACTGTTTTAGCATCTCCAAAAATCAAAAATATCCCAACAGATCAAGACAAAGTCCATAGCCATTGCAAACACACATTTAACAAGGCGTAGAATCAAACAAGT
>JALULO010000047.1 GCA_027056215.1 Campylobacterales bacterium
GTACCAAGTTTACTGGTGATATTTTTCATAGTTACTAGACCGTGCATTTGCTTTTCAATAATCTGTTTTGACATATACAAACCTATGCCTGTTCCTGTAGATTTATGTTTCGTGGTGAAGTATGGTTCAAATATCCTATCGATAATATGCGTATCGATTCCTCCTCCATTGTCTATAAATGAAATCATGACAAATGGTTCAGGTTTATATTTCTTTTCTACTTTGATGATTATCTTTCTATTCCTTTGGATATCTTTGTGTTTAAAATTGTCTCGGGCATTATTTAAAAGATTTAAGATGACTTGTGAAAACTCATTGGAGTATCCATAAACACGTATTTCATCTTTTGCGATGAGTTTAATATCAATATGTTCATCTTTACAAAAGAACTCTACCAGTTCCAATGTCTCTTTAAGCGTATCTACAATACCAAAATATTCTCTATCTTTATGTGGACTAAAAAAGTTTTTAAAATCTTCGATGGTATTAGACATTTGGTTTGCAAGACGGAGTCCTTCATCAACTTGTTTATCGATAAATTCTTGGCTGAGATTGCCACTCATACTTTTGATACCAAAACTCTGAATCAAGACAGTAAGAGCATTTAAAGGTTGTCTCCACTGGTGAGCAATATTCCCAATCATCTCTCCCATCGCTGCAAGTCTTGCGTGTTGATACATGATTTGGTCTTTTTCCCTATTTTTAATCACTTCTTTATTTACTTTGTATTCTAGTTGAAGCGCCAATTCCTGATAATCTTTTGTTTTCTTGGTTACAATTTCTGAAAGATTAAAAATCAATCTTTTGATATCTTTATAGATAGAATAGGCAAGTAAAATAGATATTGTTAAAAGAATCATAATAAACAATGTAGTAGTCACCAATGTAGCATAATAGTGTTTATCTATTTTTTGTTCTTCGATTTGAATTTGTTTATGATGTTTTGATAATATAGTCGCTACTTTTTGATTGAGTTGCAATATATAAGTTCGGAAAGTTGGTATATGAAGGTTCTCAAGATTATTTTTATGTGTTTGTCCCAACTTTTGTATGGTTTCATTTAATAATAAATCAAGTGAATGAAGATCTTGTTTGATATGTTGTGCGTCCTGTGGATCAATATCTTTGATGCTATTCCAGACTTTAGATATGTGAAGTTTACTTTCTTGTAAATTTAATAGGGTATGTGTAGAGTCTACTTTTTGTACTCTAAATGTTTCTAAATGTTTTTGTATCTCTATGTTATATATATTATTTAGTTTTTGTAAATATAATATTGACTGTACTTCATGTGTATATGAAACATGTAAACCTTGTTTAATGCTATATAAACCTATGTATTCTAAAGCTCCTATAAAAAGCAACCCTACAGTGGTAACAAGTAACAATATAAAAGATTTTTTAGCAACAGAAATGTTGTTTAAAAAATTGTTTTTTATTTCTTTCATGTGCAATGTATTGTTCCTTATTGTTTCTGATCACTTTATGGTTATATCTAAATATCGGAAGATTGATAAAATGTTTTAATCCAAAATATGTATATCCTTTATGCTAAATATTAGATGTAGGCATAAGATTAAAATAATTTAATTGTTTCATATTGTGAATGTTATTATTTAAAATATACATTTGAAAAATATCTTTTTTCAAATGTATATAGGAGTTTTTTTATGCTACTGCATATAGCTGTGTTTCTTCCTCTATATAAAAATCTGCATCAATAAAATCTTCACTTATATTGCTAGAAGGTTTTGTATGTTTTTTTATCTCTTCTTCGACATTAACATGATAATCTTTGTTTTCTAATAACAAATGATCTGTTTTAGAGTTAAAAATATTTGCGTATTGCTGTAGTTGAGGATTAGTCTTTGCCAATTCAGAATATTTACCAATAAATCCTTCTACATGACCACCTTGGTTTAATATACGATCAGCAAACATCTTCCCTTTAATGCAACCAGTGGGAGGAATCTTCAATTGTTTACATATAACAATTCCTATCATCGTACCTCCTGCAACAACATTTTTAGCCTGAACATTTGCCTCAACCAATGCATCTTCACTGAGAAATAATCCACTACAAGTTACATTACCTTTTAGTTGACCTTTTGCAAGAATTTTATTGGATTTAATATGACTTATCGTTTTTGATGATTCCATAAGTTCTAAAGAGTCACACAAAATATTGCCTTTACTTCTACCGCTAGAAATGATTTGTTTTGCTTGCATGTTTCCTGTGACACTACCTGTTTTACCTATAATGACAACATTATTGACTTTTACATCCCCTTCTATATGTCCATCTATATGGATAGAGTCATCTCCAATAAAACCGCCAATACAATTAGTACCTTCAGTAATAATTGTTGCTGCACTAAAATAGTTGTTTTTGGTATTTCTTTTCTTAAAAAGTGCCATTTTGTTCCTCTCATTCTTCATATTCTGATGCAACGAAATCGACCAAAAGTAGGATTTATTAAAGCCCTATTGATCAAAAATGTTATTTTATTGATATCAATACAAGGTTGTCTAAAATATTTTGATAGAAGGTCGATTATTGCTGTATATAAATTTTGAGGAGTGAAAGGAGAGTCGATGCAGCTAATAGCAAAAGCATCTATCTATAAAAGTCTTATACTGTTACTGTGTGGTATATCAACAGTATATGGTACAGAAGTCAATATTGTTAAAGGGCTACCTTATGTAGATGTAGATGTCAATGGTGAAAACATTAGAATTCAGCGGATACAAGATACGAAGCATAAATTGAAAAATAGTTATACAAAAACATCTAGACCAACGCCACCATTTACTATTGAACCATTTGAACCTATAAAAGGTATTGAAACAGTAACAGAATTGGATGTGATCCATTTTATCAAAGATAAGGTGAGTGAAAACGATGGATTGCTTATAGATGCCAGAATGCCAAAATGGTATCAAAATGGCACTATCCCAGGAGCATTAAATGTTCCCTTTTCAATTTTAGGAGGGGGAAAAGAAAATCCTTATATAGATCAGATTTTTGCACTCTTTGGGGTTGAAAAAGATGGCGAAAAATGGGATTACAGTGATGCTCAAACGTTGCTTGTTTTTGACAATGGTCCTTGGTGTCAACAAGGTGTTAGTGCTATGAAATATTTGGTTCGTTTAGGGTATCCCAAAGAAAAAATTCTTTATTACCGTGGTGGGTTACAGTTTTGGCAAATACTTGGTTTAACAACCATTAAGCCAAAAGGATAGAGGTGAATATGAAAAAGATATTATTTATAATGATGGCAACTTCTCTATTTCCTTTGTTCTTATCTGCGCTTACAACTAAACAATTAGCAGTGAGCATTAACTTGGCGGGTAAGCAAAGAATGTTAACACAAAAGATGACTAAAGAAGCCCTTTTGGTGAAAGCAGGAATCCATAAATCACAATCTTTAGAAAAGTTACAAGCAACAAGAGACCTTTTTGATAAAACGTTAAAAGGTTTGATGCATGGAGACAAGGATTTAAAACTGAAAACCTGTAAAAATAAAAATGTACAGGCGCAGTTAAAGGTAGTGCATGACATATGGCAGTCTTTTGATGAAAATGTTCAAAAAGTGATTCATGCTAAAGCTTCTGCTCAAACATATCAAAATATACAAGTACAAAATCTGAAGCTTTTAAACGAGATGAATAAAGCAGTTTCTATGTACGTTTCACAAACTAAAAAGCGTTCTTCAAAACGTGCTCAAGCAATCAACTTGTCGGGCAAAGAACGTATGCTAACACAAAAAATGGCTAAAGATCTATTATTGGTTTCGCAAGCAATAAGTACAAAAGAAAATATGCAAGATTTGCAAAAAACAGCCAATCTGTTTGAGAAAATTTTGCTTGGTTTACAAAAAGGTGATAAACAACTGCACTTAGAAGGTACAAAATTACCCAATATTCAAAGACAATTAAAAGTTGGAAGCAAATTATGGAAAGAAATCCGACCTGTCATATCTAGCAAAATCCAGAATAAAAAAGTTTTAGAACAAACAATTGGCAAATTAGATACCTTACTTGTTGAAATGAATAAGACAGTTAAAAAGTTTGAAAAGTC
>JALULO010000048.1 GCA_027056215.1 Campylobacterales bacterium
GTATGTACTTTTTACTCTAAAGCAGATAATTTTATTGTCTATTTTTCAAACACAAGAAATTTTTATTATAACTAACGATTATGATTATTGGTCTTATTTTTATACAATCAAGTTTTTCATGATGATTTTTTAATCATAAAAAAGTCGAAATATTACTAGATCTTTTATATAATAGAAGAAAAAAGAAAAGTAAATATGAACCAAAATACGCCGCTAGAAAGTTTCATAAAGTACAAAGCTAACACCGGTATGCAATGCGGAAACTATCAAATAGATATCCCAAAATTAAAAGAAGGTGAACAATATCGCTTTCACTTCGATGCAGTTGCTTGTGTAGGTTGCCACTGTTGTGAAGTAGCTTGCAATGAACAAAATAACAATGCGCCAGATATCAAATGGAGAAGAGTTGGAGAGATGGAGGCAGGAGAGTTCCCAAATGTAAGCCAGCTGTTCAACTCTATGTCTTGTAACCACTGTATCGATCCTGAGTGTCTTAAAGGTTGTCCCACTAACTCTTATATCAAGTTTGAAAACGGTATCGTTTATCATGACGATGATGTCTGTATCGGTTGTCAATACTGTACCTGGAACTGTCCTTATGAAGTTCCTGTATTTAATCCTGATCGTGGAATCGTTACCAAGTGTCATATGTGTCATGAAAAACTAGATGAAGGGCAAACACCTGCTTGTGTACAAGCCTGTCCAGGTGGTGCGATAGAGATAGAAGCCGTAAATGTTCAAGAATGGTTAGAAGATGGTATACAAAAAGAGGGAATAGCTCCCCATTTACCTGATATATCTATCACCAAACCAACTACACGTTATACCCTACCGGAGTTTTCAGGAGAAGTAAAACCAGCAGATGCACATATCTTAAAACCTGCCCATGCAGAACTTCCTTTAGTCTTTATGACAGTATTAACACAAGTATCTGTCGGTGGATTTTTAGCACTCTTTTTAGGCTCTGTATTGCACTACTTTGGATTTAATCTTCAAGCACCAAACTTCTGGTTAGCTTTAGCAGTATTTTTACCGGCAGCATTAGGGTTACCACTGTCAGCTTTGCATCTTGGACGACCGATTATGGCAATCACTGCGATGAAGAACATCAAAACTTCCTGGCTTTCAAGAGAAGCAGCTGCACTAGGTGCGTATGCCGGCGGCGCGACATTGGTTGCTTTGTTGTATTACCTAGGTGTAGATGGTTTTATTATGATCGTGTTACAGGCAGGTGTGTTACTTATTGGTTTACTTGGGATTTATTCACAGGCAAAGATTTACCGTATCAAGGCACGTCCATCTTGGGATAGAAATTCTACAGATAAAAAGTTTTTTGGCACAGGTTATGTAGGCTTTTTACTAACTGCTTTTGTGATGCTTTTGAACGGAGCCGATAGATCAGTGATGGCGATATTAGCATTGACACTCCTCTTTGGTGCGTATCAAATGTTTGTCATTTATGAAGAGAGTACATTTTATAAATATCTAGATAAAAAAAATAAAAATTATTACCAACTATCCCGAACAAAAAAACTTTTAGAAGAAAGATTTGGAAAGTTAAAACAATTACGACTTATCACTTTGGCGATCTTTGCTTTGGTGATGCCACTGTTGGCTATCATCATGACAGCAAGTGGTGCTTTAAGTATATCGTCTATACTCCTGGGTATCGCTGTTTTTGGAGCAATCGGTAGTGAACTTATCGGACGTTACCTCTTTTTTAGATCTGTGGTGCCTTTGGGGCTGGCTGGAAACTTTTTTGCGGGGAATCAACGATGATAAAAAAAATAAAAGACTTCTTAGGAATAGACATCAAAAATGACAAATATGCACTTGTTGATGATGCCATATTTGGGAAGGTAGCCAAAGCTAAAAAACCAGATAAATGGGTACGTTCTACCTGTGGTTATTGCGGTGTTGGATGTGGTTTATATATAGGTGTAAAAGATGGTAAACCAGTTTATACCAAAGGAGATCCTGCACATCCTGTAAGCAAAGGAACACTTTGTCCAAAAGGGTTAAGTGAACATGAAATGGTACGTGCTGATAATCGTGTTACAACACCACTCATCAGAAAAAATGATAAATTAGAAGCAGTCGAGTGGGATGAAGCATTTCAAAAAGTGAGCGATTCTTTTAAAGAGATAGCCGATACTCACGGTAAAAATGCAGTTGCTTGTATCTCAACAGGACAACTTTTAACAGAAGAGTTTTATACACTTGGGAAATTTGTCCAGTTAGGTTTAGGCACAAACAACTATGACGGAAATACTACACTTTGTATGTCGAGTGCTGTTATGGGATACAAGCAATCTTTTGGAAGTGATGGTCCTCCAGGCTGTTATGAGGATTTTTCTCATGCAGATGTGATCATGCTAATCGGTGCAAATATCGCAGATAACCACCCTATTTTGAAACTTCACATCGCTAAAAATAAAAAGATAACAGGTAAAGAACCAACTATCATCGTAGTAGATCCAAGACATTCTAAAACAGCCAATATGGCTGATATCTTTGTACCTATAAAGCCACGAACCGATTTGGCACTGATCAACGGACTTTGTTATATCATCTGGGAACAAGGCTGGAGTGATGAAGCCTTTATGCAAGAAAATACAACAGGCTATAAAACGTTTATCAAACATATCCAAAAATATCCACCACAAGAAGTAGCAAGCATCACAGGCATAGAGGTTAAAGAGTTATATGAATTAGCACGTATTTATGCAGGTGCAGATAAAGCGATGAGTGCATGGACGATGGGTGTCAATCAATCAGCACTTGGTACAGATACCGTTTCAGCTATTTGCAATATGGCACTTATGACTGGTAATCTCGGAAAAGAAGGAGCATCTCCTTTTAGCATCACAGGTCAATGTAATGCTATGGGAACAAGAGAGAGTGGCTTCACCTCTTCACTACCTGGATATAGAAACTTTGCAAGTGCACATGATCGAAAAGAGTATGCAACGATTGTGGGTGTGCCTACAGATATCGTACCAGATGCAAGAGGTTATGCTTATCCTCAAATCATTGAAGCTATAGAAAAAGGTGAAATCAAAGCCTTATGGGTAGTAGCGACTAATCCTCTGGTGAGTTATCCTGATCAGCCACGTCTTAGAGCAGCACTGAAAAAGCTTGATATGCTAGTTGTACAAGACTCTTTTATGAGTGATACTGCCGAGTTGGCTGATGTCGTCTTTGGTGCAGCAACATGGAGTGAAAAAGATGGTACTTATACCAACTCTGAGAGACGCTGTAATTTGGCTAAAAAAGCAGTAGAACCACTGGGTAAAAGTAAAAGTGATTTTCATATTGTTGTAGAATTTTCAAAATACTTTGAGGGTGTGAATGAGATGCTTTTTAAGGATTGGGAACATCCAAAAGATGCTTTTTCAGAATGGCAAAAAGTAAGTCGTGGAAGATTGTGTGACTATTCTGGCATGAGTTATGAAAAGATCGAAAAACTAGGCGGAATACAATGGCCATGCAATGATGAAAATCCAAACGGCACAGCAAGACTTTATGGTGAAGGAATGGTATGTTCTACAGAAGATGGTAAACCAAAATTTATCTGTGCAGATTGGCTTCCTATGGAAGAAAATATCTGTGAAAATTTTCCACTTATCTTAAACTCAGGGCGAACTGTTGAGCAATTTCATACCAGAACAAAAACTGGTTCTATCGCCATACTTGACAATCTAGCACCCGAAGCGTGGATCGAACTCAATCCAAAAGATGCGAAGAAACTACAGGTAGCAAGTGGAGATAAAATGGCGATATCTTCTCCAAGAGGTCGTATCAACGATGTGATCGTTAAAGTAACACAGGGTGTGCGTGAAGGCAATATATTTATACCGTTTCATTTCAATACACAACTCATCAATACCCTCACACAATCACTCTTTGATCCAAAATCATTTGAACCAAACTTCAAACAAACAGCAGTCCAATTACACAGCCAAAAAGTTCCCCAAGGCATCATCATGCCACAAACACAAATAGCCGGCGCATTAAGTCTTGACAAAAAAATAGCGGAAAATAGTGTTTCAAAAATAGCAGAAAATGTAACCT
>JALULO010000049.1 GCA_027056215.1 Campylobacterales bacterium
ATAGATAGATTGTGTGATACCTACAAAAAATATTTTCAAGGTCAGCTATTTTCTCATATTAAATCAAGTTTTAAATTAAGGCATTGGTTTGCACATGGCAGGTATTGGAATCCAAAAATTGGTAAAAAGTATGATTTTGATGAAATTTACAGTTTAGCATTTGAGTTAGATAGACTATTAAACATTAACGAATAATTTTAGTACCAGTTACTAACAAATCCTTGCACCGAACAGCTAAACCTGTCGGTGGAGTCAAACGTTCCTACGAGTTCCTAGCCTCTCCAAAGAAAAGAACAAGAGGTTGGTTTTGCCAAAAAACATTATTAAAAGTCCATTCTTTTTAGTTCCATCCACTACTTTTTTTAAAAAAGTTTCCTTGAAAAATCTCTGAAAAAAGAGAAAATAATAAAGTTTTAATTTAAAAACACTTATAATTACACATATATTTTATAAAAGGATATTGATTTGGCACAAATTACCATTTATATAAACAATGACTTAGAATCAAAAGTAAAAGAAATTGCACACTCACAGGAAATATCCATCAGTAAATATATATCAACTGTTATAGAAAAAAACATTAACAATAATTGGAATCCAAATATTAAAAAATTAGCTGGAAGCTGGAGTGATTTTCCTACAATTGAAGAGATTAGAAACAGTAATGCCGAAGATGTAAAAAGAGAAGAATTTTAATATGTATTTATTAGATACAAACAGCATTATTTACTTTTTTAAAGATATAGGTAAAATATCTAAAAATCTCTTTTCACACTCTCCAAAAGAGATTTTTATTCCATCAATCGTTGTTTATGAGTTAGAAGTTGGAATCGCTAAATCAAATAATTCCAATAAGAGAAGAGAACAATTAAATTTATTATTAGAGCAAATTCAAGTTGTAGATTTTAGTGAAAAGGAAGCCAAGGAATCAGCAAAAATCAGAGCTACTTTAGAAAAACTTGGAAAACCAATTGGTCCAATGGATACTTTGATAGCTGGTTGTGCTAAAGCTAACAATTTAATTCTAGTTACACACAACACTAAAGAGTTTAAAAGAGTAGATGGATTAACAGTTACAGACTGGTTTTAAATTCAAAAGATAACAAGACAATTTCAATATTTTATGGAATTATCATACGAATATTTTGTGCCCCAAATGAGCATAATCCACCACATATTCATGTTTATTATCAAGATGACAAAGCAGTTATAGATATAAAAAAAGTTGAATTACAACCTCCAGCAGAGCTGGAGGATTACAAATAAGAACCATTCAAAGCGGTATGAACACCTAAAAGTTACGGTATATCTCTCACACATCGCACATAAGTAGATGTATCTGTTGCATCTTTTTGTTTTTCATGTCCTGTCGTAAAATCTATCGTATAGATTTTCCCATCTGTTGAAGATGTTGAAGACCAGTATCTGGCTTTTTTTGTTTTGGTAAAGATATCGTTAAATGCAGGATATAATTTTGCAGGATCAACGATGGAGTATAGTTCGTGGATATTTGGCAATCTCCAATCATCAAATCCACCTTTATTCATATCTTCACAATATGCAATCGCGTCAGTAAACTTTTTCTTTTTAGATATAGCATCACTATCATCATGCCACATTAGTTTATGCACACTATCTATAACCATATTATTGCCATCACGGGTAAAGGTAAACTCCAGCGGTGTACTCCTGACACAACGTACATATTCTGATTTTGCAGACAAGAAGTAATAACTTTCTGTACGAGCAAAATTTTCTGAAGCATTTGAAAAATCGACATACGTTGCCATATGTGACTGTGTACTTAAATCTGAACTCCAGTACTTGTCTTTGTTTTTATTGACAAAAGCACTCTCATAGACACCACTATTATCTTTTTTGGCTAAAAAGTAAAGTGCTTGAATCTGAGGCAAACGCCAGTCTGTATAACCACCGGTGGTACTGTTTTTACAAAAGTTATCTGCTTCTTGCCACTTCTTTTTGGTTAAAACACTACTATCATCCATCCACATCAATCCTGTTCCCAAATCTGTTACAATACCACTGACATCATCTCTTAGAAAATTACGACCCAATCCTCTTTGATAATATCCATCATCATGAGCATAATGGACTTGCTGTTGTCCGGTTTTAGGAATCAATATATTTGTCTGAACGGCATTGACGTATAAGGTAACACTATCACTTGCCACACTACCACTTCCATCTGTCACTTCAAGCGTCAGTGTATGTGTACCTACAGCAAAATCACTTTTACTAAAAGAAGCACTATTTGCCAAAACAGTAGCACCCTCTTTCCAACGATACGTTGCGATAGCACCATCAGCATCATAGCTATCACTGCCATCAAAAGTGACACTTTCACCTTGTGTGATCGTCTTATCAGAACCGGCTGACGCTATAGGTGCATCATTGACAGGGGTGATATGCAATGTGACATCCCCATTATCTGAATCAGCCAAAGAATCATTTACTTTATAGCTAAACGTATCATCTCCATTATAGTTTGCATACGGCGTATAATGAACAACATTTCCGCTCATGGTAAAACTTCCGTGTGTCGGATCCTTAACGATACTATAGGTTAAAGTATCCCCATCACTATCAAATCCGTCTAGGGTGATATCGATACTACTATCTTCGTTTAAGGTACGTGTTTGTGAAGTCACTGTAGGTTTTGCATTTGGCTGTTGTGTGACATTGATTGTCACTTTTTGTTTGATAGAATCAGCTGTACCATCATTTACCCAGTAGAAAAAACTATCACTACCCAAAAAACCATGTTGTGGCGTATAACGTATAGTTTGCCCCACTCCATTAAGTGTACCAGAAGTTGGTTGATCAAAGTGGTAGGTCAATGTATCGCCATCACTATCTATGCCATCAAATATCACATCTATAGCTTGATTTTGTACCGTTGTCACTGTTTTTTCGTGAGCGAGAGGTACATGATTTGTACTATTTACATCTATCGTTACGGTTGCTATATTTGAGTCTACTTTGCCATCATTGACTTTATAACTAAACAAATCTATACCACTATAAGTATTTTGAGGGGTATAAAGTATCTTCTCTCCCTCTTGGGATAATGTCCCGTGATCTGGCTTGTCAACGATGATAAAAGAGAGAGCATCTTTATCTATATCTTCTCCTTCAAGGCTCATCACAGCAACTTGATCATTGGCAGTTTGGATATGCATATCTTTTGCAAGGGGTACATCATTTGCCCCATTGACTGTTATCGTCACTTTGGCTATATTGGAATCAATCTTACCATCATTGAGTTTATATAAAAAGCTATCTTCTCCATTAAAGTTGGCATCTGGTTTGTATGTAAAGTGTGCTGATGTACCTGTTAAAGTACCATGTTTTGGCAAAGAAACGAGGAGATATTGTAAACTATCTCCATCACTATCACTTCCTAAAAAAGCACCTTTTAGTCTACTATCTTCTGTAACATTAAGTGCTTGATTATCCGCAAGGGGAGCTGTGTTGTTATCAGCTTTTGTTTCCACCTCGACGGTAACTTCATCCCTATAGACTCTGCCAAACTTATCTTCTGCTTTGAGATGAAGTTGGTGTTTTCCCACCCCAAGAGAAGAGAGTACAAAGGTCTCTTTTTTACTCACTGAGATATTTCCATCACTCCAGTTATAGCGTCGTAGTTTCAGTTTATGGTTGGTAAAACTAGCTGCAAGTGTCACAGTATCGGCATCTGTAACGTGTTGATCATCCCCTGCTATCAGTTTGGCAGGAACACTTTTTTGTTCTCTAACATCTGTTTGCTGCTTTTGTATACTACCACATCCACTCATGACAGAGATAAGCCCCGTTAGCACAATCGAATGCGTGATGAGCTTTGTCGAAATAGTTTTCATGTTTCTCTCTTTGTGTAATCTTTACAAACACTATCGTCACCCATACAAAAGAGTACAAGATTATTGCTCATTTTGGTACACATTTTGCTCAATCAGTAACATGAAGAAACTAAAATCATTTTTGATAATGCTCACAATCACCATTGTCTTAATCATTTCATTTATAGGATTGTACCTATCACAACCT
>JALULO010000050.1 GCA_027056215.1 Campylobacterales bacterium
CTTTTGGTTTCATATGTTGTATATGCTTCTTGATAGTTATCATGATAGCCTTGATTATTTGCAGCCGCATTTTGTCCTGCAAGTGTACCAAGGATAGCACCACTGATGGTCGCAACATCTTTTCCTCTACCTTTACCGATTTGATGCCCTAACACACCACCTGCCACACCACCGATGATAGCTGCTGCTGTATCATTGCGATGTGCCGGTCTATAATCGTTTCTATAACTATCCCTGTAACGTGTTACGGGAACTTGCTCATTCCAACACTCTTGTATCGGTGTTTTTTCAATCACATTTTCATACTCCGGAACACTTGATGTAACTTTGACATAAGTCGTATAACTTTGTGTCTGCGCTTGCAGTGTTGAAAATGCAAGTAATGTCAATAATAGTATTCTTTTTTTCATAATCTCATCTCCTGTATATTTATTCCTAAGTTTACTCCCCAAACGTGAAGCGATAGTGAAAGCATAGAATTTAGAGCATATAAAGCAGCTGTATGTTACTATTAAACCATCATGAGACATTTAATAAATACAGCTGATTTTACGATTGATGAGATAAAAGAGATTTTTGCAAATGCTGCACATTACAAAGCAGGTGATATCTCTTTATCACTACAAAATAGACTCATCATCACTATCTTTTTTGAAAACTCCACAAGAACACGCAGTAGTTTTGAAGTCGCTGCCAAACGCCTTGGTGCAGAGGTTGTCAGTCTTGATGTTTCTAAAAGTTCATCGAGCAAAGGTGAGACACTGTTTGATACAGCCGCCAATCTGGATGCCATGAATCCAGACGCTATCATCGTACGCCATCAAGATGCCGGTGTACCTAAAATCCTATCAAACTATGTGCATTGCCCGATCGTCAATGGTGGTGATGGTGCTCATGGACACCCTACACAAGCACTTTTAGATCTTTTTACGATTATGGAAAACTTTCCCGATCCAGAAGGTAAGAAGATAGCGATTGTCGGTGACATCAAAAACTCCCGTGTCGCAAATAGCAACATCGAACTGCTTTCACGCTTTGGTCTGGATATCACACTCGTTGCTCCGCCACATTTTATGCCGCGAATCAGTGCCTATCGTAAAACACACTATATCCAAGAAGTGATAGACGATGTTGATATCATCATGAGCTTACGTACACAAACAGAACGTCATACCAACCAGATTTATGCATCTTTAAAAGATTATGCTTCTGATTTTTGTATTAGCAAAACATTGGTCGGTGATAGAGATATCATGATCATGCATCCAGGACCCGTCAATCGCAATATCGATATCGATGATGCTCTCCTCGCAGATCCAAGATCCAAGATTTTAGAACAAGTAAAAAATGGTGTTTTTGTACGTATGGCTGTCTTAGAAAACCTGATCTGTAGATGAATGAAACATTACGCCAGAGTTTAAACAGTTATGGTCAAAAAAGAGAACCCCTCTTTTTTATGATCGATTTTGAGCAAAAAGAGTATGCTCTACATCCACTCACACACATACCGGATGATATCCATTTTTCTTTAGATGCTAAAATCACCCAAGTCCACCACAAAAAGATTCCTTATGTTTCAAATACCATAGATTTCAAACATTACAAAAAAGCCTTTGATCAAGTCATCGGTGAAATACAAAAAGGCAATACTTATCTTTTAAACCTCACCTTCGCTTCTAAAATCGATATAAACTACTCTCTCAAAGAGATTTATGACTATACCGATGCAAAATTTAAACTCCTTTATAAAGATAAATTTGTCTGTTTCACACCCGAAAGATTTATCAATATCTCTGAGAATACCATCTATACTTATCCCATGAAAGGCACCATCGATGCTTCTATCCCTGATGCAAAAACAAAGATACTAAAAAACCAAAAAGAGATGGCAGAACATGTCATGGTCGTTGATCTCTTACGCAATGACCTCTCACAAGTTGCCAGTAAAGTAAGGGTTGAAAAGTTTCGCTATATAGATCAGATAAAAGCCGGTGAACGAACCCTTTTGCAAGTTAGCTCTAAAATAAAAGGAACTTTAGAAAACAATTGGCAAGATAGTCTCGGGGATATCTTACTCAAACTCCTACCAGCCGGATCTATCACAGGTGCACCTAAAAAGCGTACCACCGAAATCATCCAAAAAACAGAAAACTACAAACGCGGTTTTTTTACGGGTATATTTGGTGTTTTTGATGGCGAAACACTCGATAGTGCTGTCATGATTCGCTTTATCGAACAGACAGATCAGGGACTCATTTACAAAAGTGGTGGCGGTATCACGATCGACAGTGATGCCAAAGCAGAATACAACGAACTCAAAGAGAAGATATATGTCCCTTTTTTTTGAAACTATCCGTGTACAAGATGGGCATATCTTTCATCTGGATTTCCATCAAAAGAGATTGGATACTACTATCTCAAGGATTTTTGGACAAAAAAGCGATATCAAGCTTATTGAACATATCAAACCACCTTCAGATAAGAAACTATATCGTTGCAAAGTGATTTATGATACCAAAGTACGCAAAGTTGATTTTTACCCTTATCAACCCAAAACCTTTAAAGAGATCACTTTAGTAAATGCAACTATCTCATACCGCTATAAATCAATAGACAGAAGTGCATTTGATCACTTAAAAGAGGGAATTTCAAGTGATGATATTTTGATTGTAAAAGAGGGTCTATTAACCGATACATCTATTGCCAATATCGCTCTATATGATGGTTTATCATGGTATACACCGCAAAAACCTTTGTTAAAAGGCACATATAGAGCGTTCATGCTCAAAGAAAAAGGGTTAAAAATAAAAAATTTAGGCAAAAAAGAGTTACAATCTTGTGTAAAGTTTGCTATAATGAACGCAATGATTGGTTTTTACGAGCTAAAGAATATTTCATTTACAAAACATAAAATATAAGGTATTGACAGTTATGGTACAAAGTTTTCTTAGGGATCCAGATTTTAACGAGATGATGATTTTACATATCAAAGAAGTGATCGACCTTTTGCTTACGAAAGGAACATACTTTTCAATCCTCACCAATATCTCAGAGATAAAATTTGACCCAATTTTACCATATGAGATATCTTCCGGATTTAAACCTATCACACTTTTTGTTGTAGCTGAGTATACCTTTGAAACATGCAATTTTGATGATGACAATCTCTATTTTGAAGCCGGATTTGGACATCAAAATGTCGGTAGCTTTGTCACCATCCCACTACACGCTATCGTACAAATCATCATAGAAGATACACCCATACTCATCAACCTCTCTGTACCAGGCGAGCATATCCCTAAAAAAGCAGATATAGCCAAATCCACCAATATATTTCTTTCAAATCCTGAAAATCAGGACTTGGTCAAGAAGAAATAGTAGAAAATCAGATTTTTCTTTTTCGCATAAAGAAGCTAACAACTTTATCGATAAAAGCATCGTGCTTTCGCTCTTTTAAATAAGCAAGATAAAAAGAACGTTTTAACTCAATACCTTTGATTTTAGCAGCATATAGTTTTCCACTTTCTAACTCATCATTGATAGAGTATTTAGAGATGATTGCTACTGTCTGCTTAACATCTTTTGGTGCACGAAGTACTGTTTGTACTACAGCAGTAGGAGCAGTAACCGTTGTTGCGATATCAAAAGCCTTACATTCCAAGTTTGCATCCTCAAATGCTTCGGCAATCACACGTCTGGTATGTGATGTCTCTTCTCGGCATATCCAGTTAAATTCTTTAAGCATCTCAGCTCTGACGATTTTTGGTAAAGGTTGATTACTAAAAAGCACAAATTCATCTTCCAGCCATTCACGATAGATAATACCATCTAAAAATATCGGTGATTCAATCATAGCGATATCAGTCTTTTTATCAACTAATGCATCAAGTACTTTTTGTGATACATCCACTTGTATCAAAACATCATTGTTGATCGCTTCTTTGATATCATTTAAAAAAGAAGGTAAAACATAGTTACCGATGGTAAAAGAAGCTCCGATGATAA
>JALULO010000051.1 GCA_027056215.1 Campylobacterales bacterium
TTTTTGCATATCATTTATTCCTTATATACAGCTATTATTTGAGGTATCTTTTTATTAACACTTATTATAACTAAAACACACAAATTTTCTCATAGCTTCCTACATCTCGTAGCTCCACTTGTGCTTGTGTGCTAACTCTTTTATCATGATAGAAGTACACTCAACTATAATTGTTCATCATTAGCAACCAGGGAGTAGTTTTTATCTCTAAAATACCCTATAATTATCCCAAGCATTTGCAAAGGAGGTATATGAAAAAGTGTACAAATGAAGAGTATCTTCAGGCAGTTTATCGTGTGATTTATTTCATAGAACGCCATTATGGTGAGGAGTTGGGTGTTGAGAGGTTGGCGAAGGTTTCGGGGTTTTCAAAGTATCATTTTCATCGTATCTTTTTGAGTATCGTGGGTGAAAATGTGAGTGCTTTTATACGGCGTATTAGGCTCTCTGCAAGTAGTGGGAAACTCACACAACACTCTGTGACAGAAGTTGCTATGAAGAGTGGTTATGAAACACCTTCTTCATTTGCCAAAGCGTTCAAGGAAAACTTTGGACTCTCTCCAAGCGCTTATGCCAAACAGAAAAAAATGAACAAGGAGTCTATCATGATAGATGTAAAGATAGTGGATTTTAAAACCGTAGAGGTTCTGTGTGTCAGACGAGAAGGAGATTATATGGTGAGTGCGGGGCAGGCTTTTGAAGTGTTGATGGGCTTTGCATACCCGCAGAAAATAAAGTTTAAAAAAAATCTTTTGGGAAAAGAGGCTAGGATGTTTGGTATCGGGTATGATGATCCAAATAGTGTGCCTGCCCAAAAACTTCGATACGATGCGTGTATCACTTACGATGACAAGTCTGTTGAGCCAGAAGGGGAGGTAGTCGCCAAAAAGATAGAGGGTGGCAAATATCTCTATCATCTTCATGTCGGTGCTTACGAAGGACTCAAAGAGAAGTATGCTAGCATGATAAGTTACATGATAGAAAATGGTATCAAGATGGCGGATAAACCTCCATTTGAAGAGTATTTCAACAAAGACCCAAGACGTACCAAACCAGAAAATCTTAAAACGGGGATTTATATACCGATAGAGGAGTAGTACAGTGTTTTCACATCTTAGTATTCTTTATGTTGAAGATGAGGATTTGATTCGTCAAAATGCTGTCGAATATCTTGACAGGCTTTGTGCAAAAGTGCTAGAAGCAAGAGATGGTTATGAAGCACTTCAGATATACACAGATCAAAAACCAGATATCATCATAACAGATATCAAGATGCCTCGTTTAAATGGTTTGGAGTTGGCAAAAAAGATACGTCGTTTGGATAAAACAACGCCTGTTATCATCGCTACGGCACATACTGAAACGACGTATCTTTTACAAGCGGTGGAGCTGCAACTCATCAAATATATCGTAAAACCTGTGACTGCTGCAAAACTCAAAGAAGCACTTACGATGGCGATGGATTCACACTCTGTGCTCATGATCGATCCAAATACCAGATATGATACTTTCAATAAAAGTTTACTCATAGGTGATGAGCACATCAAACTCACCAAAAATGAAAACTTACTTTTAGATTTATTGGTAAAAAATCATCAAAGAGCCGTAACCTACAAAGAGATAGAAAATCTCATCTGGTTGGACAGCGGCATGAGTATAGATGCGTTGCGTTCCTTGGTGTGTGCAGTGCGTAAGAAAATGCAGGGAAATTTTATAGAAAACATCTCAGGAATTGGGTATCGATGTAAAATCGCTCTGTAAGGGATACGGGAGGCTTTGGGGACTATCACGATAGCTTTGTCATGTTGTCATGATAAACTCTTCGTAGCTTCCTAAAGTAGCAAAATGAATGGCGTAGTTTCCATCATCGTATTTGTCGATTCTTACGGCATCAATCCCGATTGTTTGTAATTTTTCATAAGTCAATAGTACATCTTCTTTTAGATTCAGTACATCTCTAAGTAGCCATTTCCCTAATGCTTTGTTTGGGTTGGACATCAGCGCTTTACTATTGTCTTGACAAACTTTCACACTTAACACCGTTGCATCTGGAAGTTTCAACATAAACTCTTTGTCACGTGGAGGAAAAAAGTGAGGAGCTTGCTTGTGAACTTTTGCGGGAATTGGGATATAAATCTCATCGCTGTCTCGTACTCTGCCTGCTGCATTCCATTGGTTTAAGCCACTTTTTTCAGGTACGATTTTTCCAGTCCCGTAAAGTGGAAGATAAACCGTATCTGTGATCTTGGATGTTTGTTCTACTTTTTGCTCTTTTTGTGAAAAACACTCTTTTATCTTCAACAGAGGATTATCAAATATCTCAACATCAAACTCTTCTACAAAATTCTCTGTGTTAAATCTCTTTAGAAGGGTACTTTTTGAGAGGTTAAAATTGTACTCATGTATGCCATCATGAAACCAAAGACTATTTTTCTGTTTTTTGATCTCTTTGATGGCATGGAGATCTATCTTTGGCATATCTTCTTCAAAGATAAAAAACTTTTTCTCACTTCTAATCACACAGTGGTATAAGCTATCATGAACCCCGGAGATATTTTTAGCAAGTTTGACTCTTTCATTTCGTAAATGAGCCACGATATGGACTATCTCCTCTGGAGACTTTGACTCGTATAGAAAACGATCTTTGTTAAACTCAGCAACTTTTTGTAATGTTTTATCATTGTTTTTCAGAAAAGTTTTTAACCCGATACCTACGCCATCCTTGGCAGCATCAAAAGCGATATCACCTCTTGAAAGATCATTGGCAGCAAAGGCATCACAAAAAATCTTTTCTGCGATGCGATAGTAGAGATAGGGAGTCTGTGAATCTGAAAAAAAGTTTGATAAATTCCCTACTATCTGTAAAGATTCAATATATTTTTCGCGAAGCTTTGCCTCTTGATGCTTATAAAACATCTTTTAACTTTTGTGCAAGTGCTTCTATCACGGTCACGGTCACAGAGTTACCTGCTTGTTTATACTGATGTGAGAGTGCTAAATCCTTTGGAAATTTAAAACTATTATCAAATCCTTGAAGATTAATACACTCTTTTGGTGTGAGTTTTCGTATCCCCTTTGCATCTTTGATGATAGGTACATTGTGTCCACCCGTGCCCATATTTGCAGTGAGTGTTGGGCATACGCCACTTTTATTCTCTCTCACATACTGTCTTCGCCATTGATAGACGGTATCTGTTCTTTTGACATCATCTTTGATACGCTCATATAGAGGTTTCCCTTCATAATAAAAGTGTGTAGCAACACGCTTTTCTAAAAAGTTTTTTATTCCAACATCTTTATCCATAGAACTTGGAAATACAAAATCTTCTTTTGGCTCTTTAAGTGCGATGATATAAATACGCTCTCTGTTTTGTGCGACACCAAAATCCTTGGAGTTGAGTACTTTGGTATAGACTTTATAGCCCAACTCTTCTAAAGTGTTTTTCACGACTTTAAAGGTGTTTCCTTTGTCATGTCCCACAAACCCTTTTACATTTTCTAAAAAAATCATTTTGGGCTGATGGTACTTGGCAATCCTCACAACATCAAAAAATAGCGTCCCTCTCGTATCTTCAAATCCCTTGCGATGCCCAGCCACACTAAATGCTTGACAAGGAAAACCAGCAAGGATGATATCATGAGGGGGAATGTCTTCCTCTTTGATCTTGGTGATATCCCCATGAGGTACTTCTCCATAGTTTAAATAATACGTCTTTTGAGCATTGCTATCTATCTCTGAAGAAAAAACAAACTCTATATCTTCTTGAAAGACAGACTCAAACCCCCGTCTTATACCACCTATCCCTGCAAATAAATCTATGGCTTTATACGTTTTTGAGGTATGATGCTCCATCGCTTTATTCACAAATTTTCCTTTAGAAAAACTAAATAAGTTATTTATAGACATGGATGACCTTTATTTTTAGTACTAGCTAACTATGTCATAAATATCTCAATATCCA
>JALULO010000052.1 GCA_027056215.1 Campylobacterales bacterium
CTATTATCGGTGGTTCTGATGATGGTGTAGAGATTTGGGGTGGTACTGTTAACCTTGACCACTTATATGTTTACAATGCAGCTGATGATTCAACAGATACAGATCTTGGTTACAGAGGTAGCTTAAGTAATGTTCTAGTAAGACAAGTAATCGTCGATAAAACAAACAATCATGACTCTTCAGCGATGGAGTTTGGTAATGATCACAATACAATCACAACTGATGACAGCAATGCTACACAACCAAATGTAACAAACTATACAGCCTATATTAAAGGTGGTGGTTTTTATAACAAAGATGATGCCGGATTCAAATGGAACAATGTAAAATTTATCTCTGATAAAACTACAGATCAACAACTTGTTCATTTTAGAAGTTCAGATGCATATACTACAGGTGCAAAACACATCACAGGTGCGGGTGTATGTTTCAAAGATACGGCTGTAACATTAACAAACGACAACACATACTCTACAAAAAACTCTAAAACATATTAATCCTTACTCAGCATGGAAAAGTATTTACTTTTCCATGCATTCACTTTCCTATCTCTTGTTTAAAAATCTTATTTTGTAACCGTTTAGTAATCACTTTGTTATCATAATGTCACACTCTTAGGATATATTTTATACCAAATAATATCTATGGAGAGAAGATGGTAACACTAACAAAAAAAGCAGTTGTATGTGGTCTATTGTGTACATTTTTACCACAATATGCGACGGCAAACAGTGATCAAGCTTTGATGAAGTCAGTCATAAAGCTAAGAGGTGATGTAGAAGGGCTCTATACAAAAATTGATGAGAATAAAGATAACTATAAAGCCAAGATGAAATCTTATGCTATGCAAATAGCGGACAATGAGGCTCAGATAAACAGAGCTGAAACTTCTTTGAAACTAACCCAGCAAGAGTTGGCAAAAACACGCACAAAAATAGCGGCATTGTCAAACAAAAGCGATTATAAGCCATTGATCGAAAAAGCGGCAAAAAATCTTAAAAATGAGATACAAAGCGGTATCCCATTTAAAGTAGCTACACGTTTGGCATCTGTCTCTAAAATAGAAAAAGATCTTAAAAACAATGCAATCACACAAGAAAAAGCACTTTCGCTTTTATGGTCTGGATATGATGATGTGATTCGTCTTTCAAAAGAGATCGGTGAGTTTGAACAAGAGATAACAGTAAATGGCAAAACCAAAAAAGCAAAAATTGCAAAACTAGGTTCAGTAGCGATGTACTTTGCCACACCAGATGAAAATGTCGGTTATGTTACGAAGAAAGATGGATCATATTTTTATAAAGTTGCTACAACAAAAAGTGAACAAGAAGAGATAGTGAAACTTTTTGATGCACTTAAAAAACAGATAAGAACGGGGTACTTTAGTCTGCCAAATGCCTTACTTTTAAGAGGAGGTGTTAAATGAAAAAATTATACTTTTTACTCATATCTCTTTTTATCATGACAGCGTTACAGGCTGATGAGTTGAGTGATGCTTATCAAAAAGAGTATGCATTTTTAAAAGAGCAAAAAATCGAACTCCAATCAAGACTCAAAAAAGAGAACTTTCAACACCAGCAAGAACTTTCTCATGTAGCATCAAAATTAAAAATGCTACAAAGCAAACTTCTAACACTTTCTAAAGAAGGCGAAAGTACAAAAGAACAACTAACAAAGCTAAACCAAGAGTTTGGAAAGACAGTGGACAATAGCGAAATTCTTACAAGTATCGTTTCTCAGGCAAAAGATACCTTGGAAAGCTACAATGTTAAAATTCCAGATTCAAATACCACAGCAGACGAAAAAAAGTTGTCAATCGCTTTTGATAAAGCTACAGGACTTTTTCGCACACTCTCCTCGCTTCAGAAAAGTAAAGGAAGTTTCTATCTCCCAAATGGTGAGATAGCCAAAGGTGAAATCGTAAAAATAGGAAATATAGCAGCTTATGGAGTCGCTAAAAAAGCCAGTGGGGCATTGGCGCCGGCAGGTGGCGGAAAGTATAAACTATGGAATGCAGTATCATCTAGTGATGATGCAAAAGCAATCCTTAGTGGGAAAATCCCTAAAAATCTTGACATATTTATCTATGAAAATCTTGATAAAGATGTCGCATACACAAAAAAGAAAACGCTAAAAGATACTTTAAAAGCTGGTGGAATCATAGGGTATGTCATCTTAGCACTTGGTGCTTTTGGTCTGCTTTTATTACTTCTTCGCGTCTTTGTGCTTTTGTTTGCAGGTTCAAATGTCAATAAGATCACAAAAATAGTTGTTCAGAAGTTAAAAGACGGTTCCAAAACCGATGCATTAGATGCCATCAAAAAGTACAATGGCTCAACAGCAAGGGTGATAAAAGCTGTACTTAGAAACCTAGGCAGAGATAGAGAGCATATCGAAGATATCGTGACTGAAAATGTCATCAATGAGAGTAGCAATATAGATAAATTTGGAAACTTTGTTTTGGTCATCGCCGCAGTCGCACCACTGCTTGGACTTTTGGGTACGGTTACGGGTATGATACATACATTTGACATCATCGCTGAGTTTGGTACAGGTGATCCAAAACTGCTTTCGGGTGGTATCTCTGAAGCACTTGTGACAACTGAGTTTGGTTTGATTGTTGCCATTCCTCTCCTCCTTTTAGGAAATTTACTCTCTGGTTGGGCAGAGAGTATCAAAAATTCAATGGAGCAAAATGCACTTCATGTGATCAACGTTTACGAGAAAAATAGAGCTTCATGATGAATATAGTGGACTATCTTCAAAAGTTTGTTGAACTTATGAATAGTGGAGGCGTTATTATGTGGGTGCTTTTTGCACTCAATATCTTGTTATGGTATGGATTGGGATATCGATATATTCTTTTGCAACGTGGAACAAGAGGAAATGTCAGAAGACAAGTGCAAAAGCACTTAAAACGAAAAACACAGCAAAAAATGAGAGGTCTTTTGGATTATGCTATCTCTGATGCTATAAAGACTCTTAAAGAGAGCAAAGATAAAAATTTACAAAATTGTAGAAATTATCTAAGTGATACACTCTATCCTTACACCAATGACCTAGGCAGGTATGCTATCTTGGTAAAGACCATCGTTGTTTTGGCTCCTCTTGTAGGGCTTTTGGGAACGGTTGACGGTATGATAGAAACTTTTGATGCACTCCAGTCTTCTGCGATGTTTGGTCAAGGAGCTAGTATATCAGGTGGTATCTCTAAAGCTTTGTTTACAACTGAGTTAGGATTGGTAGTAGCGGTTCCCGGACTTATACTAGGAAGAGTGTTAGATAAAAAAGAAGAAAGATTAGAACATGATTTTGAACTTATCAAAGATATATTGTGTACAAGGAGTATCAGTTGAGATTTAGAAGAAAAAAGCAGGGTGTTGATAATGTAGATGTATCACCGCTCATCGATATGGTTTTTATATTGCTGATATTTTTTATGGTAACGACGACATTTGTGAAAGATATGAAACTGGATATCAACCGACCTTCAGCCGCGTCAGCAAGCAGTGCTTCTACCAAGGTGATACGTGTTTTTATAGATAACAGCGGTGAAGTCTATATCGACAATCAACCTGTAAAGGTCTGGGCTATTCAAAGTAAGTTACGAGATATGTTAAGAGGGGCAACCCAAAAGTCTGTTTTAGTTGTTACAGACGAGACAATACCGGTGGAAAAGCTGATAGATGTGGTAGATGAATGCAGAATGAGTGGTGCTAAAAATGTTGCTGTTGCAACCACTAAAGAGATGGGATAAAATCTATGGCAAGTTACAAATCTGGAAGTGTTAAAAAGAGACTATTTGCTCTTTTTGCTATGCTTGTTGGTACATTTTTGATGATTATTCTGGTTGTCTCATTTAATAAAAAAACAGAAAAAAAAGAGACAAAAGTTAAAAAAGAGCTTCGTTATGTACATATGAAAAAGGTGAAAACCAAAGTCAACAAACCAAAGCCTAAACCAAAGCCAAAAAGAGCAAAAGCCACTCCCAAAGCACCATTGCCAAATCTAAGCAGCATGTTAAGCGGACTCAGTATGAATATCCCTGAGTTTGCAACAGGTGATATCGCAGGAGATGGTAGGGATATACTTGGAGATATAGCCAATGACGCCATCATGAATGAAGGCACAGTCGATGTAAAACCTCGTGTGGTATCAAGATCAGCGATGGAGTATCCTAAATCAGCTATGAAAAGAAGGATCAAAGGGTATGTCATGATAAATCTTCTGATAGATAAACAGGGCAATGTAGAAGTTGCCAAAGTGTTAGAATCTTTTCCTTCAGGCGTATTTGATGCTGTCGCCTTGCAAGGGGTAAAAAGCTGGAGATTTTCTCCTGCAAAGTATAAAGGCAACCCTGTCAAAGTGTGGGCAAAACAGAAGGTAAGATTTGATTTTAATTAAGGAAAATACATTTATGATAAAAATAATATTTTTTATGACTTTGCTACTGTTTTCTACGCTACTTTCGGCAAAGCAAAATAAAAAAGAAGTTGCAGAAGATCACATGATGTTGGCAACGATGATGTTTTATGATGGAAAATATGATAAAGCAAGCGCTGAGCTTTTAAAAGTTGATAAACATAAAGAGGATTTTGATAAAGCAAAATATGCTACGCTAAAAGCACTCATCGCCCTTAAAAAAGAGAAATACAAAGAGGCATCTCAAGGATTTGAAAAAGCGATACAAGAGACAAAAGTCAAAGTATATCTTCCTCCAAAGAGCGAGCAAGAGGCAAAAAAAGAGCATTTGCTTGATATGGTAGGAGTACATTTTCTAACGGATCATAAAAAAAAGAAGCCCCAAAAAGCACCTTTTAATCCTGAAAAAATCAGAAAAGAGAAGTTAGAACAGTTACATATTTATCTAAGCCAAGCCTACTACAAACAAAAAGAGTGGCTCAAAACGGTTGAGGCACTAGACCATGCAGGCAAAAAAGGGCGAGATAGAGCATCTCTGTTTGCACTCAGAGCAGACTGCTACTGGAAAGCAAATCATAAAGGTAAAGCTTTTGACGCACTCAATGAAGGGGCAGCACTTTTTACAAAAGATACAAAACTTTTAAAGCAAAAGTTTTACTATTATGCTGATTTAAAACTCTACCAAGCTGCCATAAAAAGTTCCCGTGCGTATCTAAAACGCATCACACCAAAGCCATCTGACTACATTGCATTGGCACAAGTATTATACTCAGGTGGTGAAATAAATGAAGCTATCAAAATACTTGAAGAGGCAAAACTAAGATTTGCAAAAGCGCCAAAAGTAGATATGCTACTTGGTATGTTATATACAAAAAAAGATATGGCATACAGTGGTGCTGGACTTTTTGAACATGCTTCCTACTTCGACAGCAATTATACAAAAGATGCTTCAGAGATGTATAGAAGAGTCGGGGAGCTTCCTCATGCTTTATATCTCAATGCAAAGATTGCGGATCCTGTAGAAAAATTAAAACAGAAAATTGCTATCTATATAGATCAAGGCGAGTTTGAAAAAGTAACGGGTCTTCAAACGGCACTAAATAGATATGCCCTTTTAGATGATGATAAGCTTCGTTATGCGCTGGCTTACTCCTACTACATGATAAAAGATTATGATAAAGCAGAGTTTTATCTCAAAAAGATTAAAGACAATGCGCTTTTTTCAAAAGCCACCGTCATAAGAAAAAATATAGAAAAATGTAAAAACAATAAAGATGCTTTGGGGTGTATGTAAATGAGACAAGTTTTAAAAGTAACCGTACTGCTTTCAATACCGGTGATGATGATGGCACAGAGCCAAAAAGGGACGATGTCTGCCTTGCTATTTTACAATGGCAAACCACTCATCTCAAATACTATTTTAATAGATGCAACAAAAAAGATTACTACTGATATCGATGGATATGCACATATCAGACTAAAACATGGTAAACATGAAGTAGAAATAGCCGGAAAAGATAAAAAAGGTATCAATTTAGGCTATATAAAACGATTTGTTGAAGTACAAAGTGAAAAAGATACACAGATTATCGTTGATTTTAGTTTAAAACAGCCAAGAATCATGGTAGATAAACCAATACGCTCAAAACAAAATGATGAAAATCAGACAAAAAGCAAAGTCTTTGGGATACTCCAAGGTAAAGTGCTATCTTCACAAAATGCCAAACCTATACAAGGTGTCAGGGTATTTGTTAAAGGAACATCTTTTGAAACAAGAACAGGTGCAAATGGTAGATTTAGTATCAAAATTCCTGCAAATATAGATGTCAGTATCGCTGTTGTCCATTCCTCTTTTAGTGCTCAAACGATCAATGGTATTCATGTAAAAAAAGATGGTAAAGCGTATAAAAGTATTAAACTTACACCTGCTAGTTTAGAGCTTGAAGAGTTCGTAGTATTGGCTCCAAAAATAGAAGGCTCAGTTACAGAAATCATCGATAAAGAACGTAACAATGATGTTGTGGGAAATGTTTTAGGCAGTGAACAGTTTAGTAAAAGTGGAGATTCAAATGCGGCTTCAGCGCTGAAAAGAGTGAGTGGTATCACGATTGTTGGTGGAAAATATGTGTATGTGAGAGGACTTGGTGATAGATACTCAACTGTTATGTTCAATGGTCTTCATCTACCCTCTCCAGAACCTACAAAAAGGGTTGTGCCATTGGATATATTTCCAACAGCAGTCATAAAGAGTATGACAATTCAAAAGGCTTACACAGGTGATATCCCTGGTACTTTTGGAGGAGGAACAGTTCTTATCGAGAGTAAAGATATCCCTAAAAAACCATTTGCTAAACTAAGCTTAGGTATCAGTGGAAATTCTGCTACTGGCGAAAATGTTATCTACAACAAAGACAATAAAAAACCTCTACCTTCATCCGTTATCAAAGCAAGTAAAGGTGGTACCAACTTTGATGATCGACAAGATCATAAATTGACCAATGATGTACTAACATACCGCTCTTTAAATCATGATAGTGAAGCATTGCCCATCGGAACAAATATAGGACTTGCGCTAGGTGATAGTTATGAGATCATAGATGATCTTAGACTTGGTGCTTCCGCCACGATGTTTTATAAAAATAGTGCTGACAGTACACAAAAAGAGTATCAAAAACATATCTATGATCTCAATACCAAGAGGGTTTTTACCGACTCCAAAACGACTGCCAATCAAACATCCCTAAAAAGTCAAAAAGGGCTTATGCTCAATGTAGGATTAAATTATCAAAAAAAGCATAATATAAAATATAGTTACTTTCTTGTTGACAATATTAAAGATACGAGTACAAATGCATATATTCATTATCTTGCGGATACAGAAGATAGAGATAAAACATATTATGAGTATGTTGAAAAGAAGATTTCAACCCACCAACTTAGTGGTGAAAGCAATATCCTTTTTGGGAAAACGGAAGACGCGTACTTGGATAACCTCAAAGTAAACTGGGCTGTTGAGCACGCTGAGGCAAGTCGAGATGAACCAGGAACAGTTGAAATAAACTATTTACATCAAACTGCTGGTGTAAAATGGGCACAGAAAAACTGGTACTACTATTTCATGCTTAATGATAAAGTTAATAATTATAGAGCTGATTTTACACTGCCTTTTAAACATAATGGTAATGATAACTATACTAAAGCTGGTGTTTTTATCTATAGTAAAACAAGAGATTTTGATAGTCGTAGATTTAAAATGGGTGATCAATCCGGTTCTATTACGGGTATTGATTTAACACAACCAACAGACACTATTTATGCAAATGCCGATAAAGGTAATATACTCTTTGAACCTGCTTATCAAGATTCAGATTCGTATAGTGCCAGTCAAGATGTAAAGGCTTTTTACCTCTCCCAACTATACTCTGTCACACATAATCTTGATGTGATTGCTTCTGCAAGATTTGAAAGTTCAACCCAACAACTCACAGATGCCAAAACAGGCAAAGCCTATGATCCTTTGGAAACGACAGATATCTTGCCAGGGCTTGGATTTACCTATAGATTTGCTGATGATAAAATGCAACTTAGATCTTCTATGGCAAGGACATTAACCAGACCGGATTTTCGTGAATTTAGTCCAAATAGGTATAAAGATCCTATCACTGAAAATATCGTTTTTGGTAATCCTGATTTAAAATCAACAGCAATTACGCATGCAGATTTAAAGTATGAATGGTATCCAAGTGCTGATGAGTTGTTTTCATTTGCCATCTTTGGTAAGAGTTTTGACAATCCTATTGAAAAAGTCGTACGTAAAAATGATGCACAGGGTAACGAGATGGAACAATCCTATACCAATGCCAAGTCTGCCATCAGCTTTGGTATTGAGCTTGATATGCGAAAACGCTTTGGTTTTCTAGGCGATAGATGGGAGAACTTACTCTTTACGACAAACTATGCGTGGATTAATTCTAATATCACCATCGACAGAGATTCTTATCCTTATTTCACCAAGCGATTGACCACAACAGATAGAGCGATGCAGGGGCAGTCTCCTTATGTTGTCAACTTTTCCTTGGGTTATGACAATCCTGACACGGGAGACAGTGCCCTCTTTTTATATAATGAGATTGGAGAGAGTATTGACTCTTTAGGGACAGATGGCAATGCCGATATTTATCAAAAACCATTTAGAAAATTAGACTTTGTAACAAAATGGCAAATCTACAACAGAAAAAATAATAAATTCAAATACTATGTAGGATTTAAGGTCCAAAATATCTTAGACTCTACGATGGAGTATACCCAAGGCGATAAAATAACATCAAGCTATAAGCCAGGAAGAACTTTCTCTTTGAAATTTGACATGAAGTACTAAAGCTTTATGCTTTAGTACACGTATAATAGATTTGTAACTCATTTGTAACTTACTTTTTGTACTATAAGCCATCTCAATTTTAAGGTAGAAAATGCCATATGAAATATAGATCAATCTTTGTATCAGATATACATTTAGGAACAAAGTTCTCTCAAGCAGAAAAATTTTTAGACTTTAGAGCTACTCCCAAATTCGAACCCTTCCACGTGACTAATCTTTCCTCATAGTGATTTTTTATCGAAAAAAATCTTTACAAATAATATTGCCAAGCCTCAAAAAGAAATAAAAACGATGTGCCGATGATCATCGGCACACTATTTATAAGTTGTGTACAGGTTTGTGAATAGCACCCATAAAAAGTATTTGTCCGCTTAGGTCATCTTTGATGAAGAAGAGAAATGGTCTGTTGACAATCATCTGTTTTGTAGTTTCAATATTTCCACTAGCCGCTTCAATTACCGCTGTAGCGGCAGCCGCTTCTGAGCCTTGCTCGTCAACTTTGATGAATGCTTTATGTACAATACTTGCGATATACAAGCCCATTTTTTCTGTCATACCGCTGAAATCGGCTTCGTTCTCATTGAAGCATCGTTGCATACCAAGAGCCATAAACAGACTTTTGAGCGCATACGGTTCGGTAGCAAATTCAAATTTTGGCATCTTCAGATCGACAACTTCCATATGCATCTCTTGTGAAAGGGTGGGATAAAGTTGCGTAACGTTGTCCTGGACATAACTGTATCGTCCCGCTTTTGGCAGCAGCACAACCATCGATGTCCGCTCTCCCATATAAGGAAGTGAGATCGCCTGATAGTCATCGGTTTCGGCATAGTTTGCAGAGGATTCCTGTTTCATGAAGTCTGTTTGTATGGTTTTGTTGCTCTCAATATAAAAAGTACCTTTATGGGTCTTGTACGCTTTAAATTCGTTGACCCACTTTCCTTTAAAATAGACAGCATTGACCAAAACAAGTTTTGTATCGGGAACAAGCATGCCTTTGGAAAGCATATTTTTGATACGCGTATGTGTTTTCCCTTCTACCCAGCGGTTGATTGCCAGACGTGCCTCTTCGGTATGGTGAAGGTAATCGACCAGTTTGACATCGGCACCGTAGTTGATTTTAAGTGTATCGAGGTAGCTTTCCCGCAGAGGGAAATCTTTTTGTAGCCAGAGGGAATCGGCGATATTGAAGGTATAGTTGGCATCGGTATGGTTCAGGTGTAGATCGAGAGCATTGAAACTCTTGTGCAAAAGCGTATCGTTCATGTCAAAATGCAGCACCGTCGCCATCTCCTTTTTGGTCTCTCCTTTTGCACCCGCATAGGTCATCGCCAGTGCTTCGGAGATACTCTCCGGAGAGAAGAAGAGATTTTCCCGGTTGGTTTTGACCAGCTCAGAAAAGAGATCAAAAGCAAAAGCGTTGTTATTTCCAGCCAGTTGTTTGAGTGTGTTGTTATTGACATCGGGCGTGAGATCGCGTTGTTGTTTGGAGGATGCTATATTTATATTGGAAGCGCTGTTGCCACCGCATCCGCTCCAGAGTGTTGCGAACAACACCGGAAAGAGAATTGTTTTTAAAAATTTTTTCATGAAAAGCTCCTTATGTTTTGATGTGTGTATTATACACTTAAAAAATGTGGAAAAAAGGGCTTGTTTATTGAAGGTAAAGCCGGGCATGTTACTCCGTTTAAAAATGTATATAAAAAAGTAGAGGAAGGTAAGGATACTAAAAATAAAATATATTTTATGAAGTATCAATAACCTGTTATCGTTGTGTTATCTTATGTGCATATAATACTCGCGTCATAAAAATAAAAAAGGAGTATAGCTATGACAAAAGATCAAAAATTTAAACAAGTAATACGCTCATTTGAGGAACGTTTGTTGATGCTTCGATTAAGAGGTTCAAAAGAGAGAGATTACCTTCTAGCTGTTGACAAAGCAGTAAAGAAGAAGGAAACAGTTAAAAAATAGATAGATAAAGATCAGGGAGTATTAAACATAATACTCTTTGGTTAAGCTTTGGTTAAAGTGATTAAAAATACAGCGCCGTTGGATCCATTGGATACACTGATTTTACCCATGTTTTTACTTTCTATGATAAGTTTTGACATATAAAGCCCCAAACCACTACCACCTCTCTTAGCTTTGGTTGTAAAATATATATCAAAAATTTGATTGATGATTTCTTTGTTAATACCTCCGCCATTATCTGAGACAGAGACATTTATAGCATCATCTGAGATGGTGGTTTCTATAGTGATTTTTGGGTTTTTTATCTTTCTTTCTATCATGATGTCTTTGGCATTATCTAAAAGATTTAAAATCACCTGTGCAAATTCGCTGGGGTATCCTAAGAGGACAAGAGGTTCATCAGGTGTTTTTACTTCAAGTTCTATGTGATAGTAGGTTAAAGAAGCTTGGATGATATTGATTGCATTTTGGATGTATTGTTTTAGTACAAAACGTTTTTTGGTGTGATTTGGCTCAAAAAAGTGGCGAAAATCATCTATGGTATGCGACATATATTTGATAAGGGCATTGCCGTTTTGCATCTTTTCTTTAAAGTATTCTGGACTAAGCTCTTTAAACTCATAAGCTGCATCGAGATTCATAAATATCCCTCCAAGCTGTGCTAGAGGTTGTCTCCATTGGTGTGCGATGTGTCCTATCATCTCTCCCATAGTTGCCAATTTTGATTGTTGCATCAAAAGATACTCATTTTCAAGGCGTTTTTCGATCTGTTTATCGATCTCTTGTTGGAGTTTCTTTTTGGTTTCGATATGTTCGGTAACATCCTTAAAAATGAGTTTGATATATTTGTTATTGAGATTTTTTGAGAGTGTACCTGAAATTTCAAAATTTTGATTATTGATATGTACGCGTTTGTTCATGATAGTAGATGAGGTTTGAAAATGTGTATAGATATCTTGCCAATCTTGCAGCGAAAAAACTGTTGTAAGTTCTTTATCGATCAAATTTTCTCCAAAAAACTCTTTAGCTTTTTTATTCATCCAGTGGATGATCTGATGATTGTCACTGACAAAAATTTCTATAATCGCTTCAGGTAAAAAATCCATGATCTCTTGTGCATGTTTGATTTTGATCTGTAAGATTCTGCTATAATTTCCTTTGATATGTTTTAAGATATCACGGTTTGTTAAAATTGTCAAAAGTTTTTCTTCAGAGTCTGTGACCAAAACTCTTCTGATTTTCTTTCTTTTTAACAGTGCTATCACATCTGTAACCAGTGTTTCTTTATCTATGCTAATCACTGGTTTAGACATATACTTTTGTATCTCTTCATGCATATCAATTTCCAGATAAGTCAACTTTAAAATATCTTTTTCCGTCAAAATTCCTGTAAAAGTTTTTTCATCCATAATCACAAGAGAACCGATATGATAACGCTTCATAAAGTTTAATGCATCATAAAGGGAAGCTTTTTGGCTGATTGTGATGATATTTTGGTTTGATTTGATGATATGTGAGATTTTCAGATCAACTTTGTAGACATCTTCTTCAAGATAATCAAAGAGGTCTTCTTGTAGGACTACTCCAGCGAAAAGATCGTCATCATTTACAAGTACAACGCGTCTGATATCATGTTCGCTTAGGAAGTTAAAGGCAAATTCAATGGGTCTGTTTTCATTGGCTGTAATCACCGATTTTGTCGCAAAGTCATACGCTTTGGCAGATAAGTCGATGGTTGATCCCAGTGCATTGATGATATCACTCTCGGTTAATATTGCAATAGGTATGTGTCCTTTAAGTAGGACAACAGAACCATCTGCATTTTGACGCATTTGGTAGATCGCTTCTTTAAGTGAACAGGTATGATCTATAGAAAAGTGCAAGTTATTTGCGATATCTTTGAGTACAATCATAAAAGCTTCTTTCTTTGAAATTTATATCCGATACCGCTGATGTTTTCAAAAAGATTTATACCGATTTTTTTACGGATATTTCTGATTTGACTTCGAATCGCATCACGTGTCATAACTTCATCACCCCAGATGCAGTACTCAAGGAGTTCGTAACGTACCACTTCATCTTCATGGGTGATAAAAAACTCTAAAAGTTCTGCCTCTTTTTTACGAAGAAGCACAGATTTGTTTCCATACATGATGCCAGAGTGTTTTTTGCTGTATCTATAACCTTCACCCAAATCGATATCATCTCCCGATTGCAGTTCATCGAGACACTTTTCAAAAGCAGAAAAGAGCTCTTTGCTGGTGACAGGTTTTACCAGATAGCGTGTGAGTTGAAGTTCGATAGCTTTGAGCATGAACTCTTTGTTGGTATATGCGGTGGAGATTAAGATACGGGTTTTTGTATCGTTTTGGCGAATCAAAGTTGCCAAATCAATACCACTCATACCGGGAAGATTGATATCAAGTAACAAAATATCGGGTTTATATGTATGATAGAGTTCCAATCCCTCTTCACTGTTATCACACGCATATACTTTTTTGCAATAGCGGCTGAGAAACTCTGTGATAGAATCTCTGATTTTCTCATCATCCTCAACATATAAAATAGTATAAGATTGCATCTTTTGGGCAAATGATTTATGATCCATACATGAAGTTTAACATAATGAGACTAAGGCTATTTTGTATCAGCTGCATGGTTCGTTTTGTAAAACATAGGGAGCCACATCCCCATATACAGGATATGAATTTTTTTTAGAAGCATAATTTATCTATTTGTTATATAATAGAGTGATGGAAAAGGTGGCTATTGGTTATCGGCTTGTATGGTGATAGCCAAATTAAATAAAAAAATATAGGAGAATAATAATGGACGCAATTGATACGATAAAGATTTTAGGAAGTTTACTTGGCAGTGGAGGGCTTTCTAAAGGAACGGGTGGTAATGTACTTGGAAATCTTATAGGAGGTGCACTTGGTGGATCGCAAAACCAAAAGACACAAGGTGGCGATGTGCTAGGCAATGTACTTGGAAGTCTTTTAGGTGGTGGTCAATCTGGTTCAGGTTCGAGTGCCGGTGGTATAGGTGATGTACTTGGCTCTTTACTTGGTGGTGCTAAAGGTGGACAGAGTTCAGGTGGTGGATTGGGTGATTTGTTAGGTAGTGTACTTGGTGGAGGACAAGCTTCAGCAAATCAACCTACCCAAAACCATACCGGTGGAGGTATGGGTGATATTTTAGGCTCTTTACTAGGTGGCGGAGCTAAAAACAGTAGTGGTCTTGGTGGAGAAAGTGGACTAGGTGGGCTTTTGGGAAGTGCACTTGGAAAATATGCACAAGTGCAAAATCCAAATATGCCAAATCCTGCGTCAAATGAAGCTGCCAACCTTCCAGAAGGACTTGAGCTTGATAAGGCAACAGAACACGCGACACTTATCATACGTGCGATGATCAATGCCGCAAAATCTGATGGACAGATTGATCAAGCAGAACAAGAAAAGATTAT
>JALULO010000053.1 GCA_027056215.1 Campylobacterales bacterium
AAATTGATAGAAAATGATTCAGATTTATTGGATTGTTACGATGTTACAAGAGTTTGTTTTGTTTGAATATTTGGTAATGGAGCCGAAAAATAGTATCCCTGAGAATAATCTACTCCAAGTCTTTTAACGATATGAAAAATCTCTTCATTATGGACAAATTCTGCAACTGTTTTACAGTCTAATTTTTGTGCTAAAGAGACAATCGTCTCAACAATTTTGATACTATTTGGATCTGTATCAAGATGTTTTATAAATTGTCCATCTATTTTAATGATGTCTGCTTTTAGTGTTAACAAACGACTAAGATTAGATGCCTCAGCCCCAAAATCATCGATAGAGATTTTACAACCTATGTCCCTAAGCTGTTGAAATTGTTTTAAAATATCGTCACCATTGACTGATGTAATGTTTTCTAACACTTCTAAATAAATTCTTTGAGGCGATATGTTGTATTTTTCTATTTTGTGTTTTAAAAATTTGATTAGATAATCATCTTTTAGATCATCCTCTGTTATATTTATTGAAAAGTCTAAATCACTTTGGCTAAAAAGTTTAAAACTTTTTTCGATGACAGTTTTGGTGATAGCGGGTAATAATCCTCTTGATTTTGCAGCTTCCAAAAACATAAATGGAGGTATGACTTTATCATCTTGTATAGCACGTATCAAACATTCATATTTATGAATTTTCTTTGTTCTATTACAAATAATAGGTTGATAATAAACGACTAGTTGGTCATGTGTTATAACTGACTTAATCATAGCATTCCAGTAAAGATTATTTTTTTGTAGTTCTTCACGTTTGGGATCATGTGTGAAAAGTTTATACTGATTCATGCTCTCTTGCATAATTTCTTGTAATACAGTGTTTGCTTGAATGAGTAATTTATCACTTTTTCTTCGGGCTATACCCATAGAAAAAGATATAGAAATTTCTAAGTTATGAACTGTGATAGAAACATTTTCAAAAAGTGATTTAACCGATTGGGCAAGTTGTAAATCTTGATCTCTTTCCATGTTATTTATTAAAAAAGAAAAATTTGCATCGTGTATATGATAGAGTGTTATATCTAACGTTTTATATTGTGATAAGATATAGGCACTTTCTTTGATAAGTTGTTGTGAAAATTCTTGACCATAGGTGTTTTCTATCGTTATAAAATCATCCACACGCATGGCAAGTAAAGCTATATTATCACTACAAGACGCAATTTTTTCTTCTAAAGCAAGCGCATTTGGAAATTGTGTAGTAGGATCTAAACGAAGTTGTTGATATAGAAGATTTTGTTGTTTTTGTACATTCTTATTTGCTTGTTTAAGGTTATCTATACTCTTTTCTTGTTGTTTGACAGCAAGTAAATTATAAATCATAAGGATGGTATAAAATAAATTTGCCATAATGAATTCACTCAAACTTATATATAGGTCAACAAAAGGCATAAAGTAAAGTACTGTACAAGTTGTAATGATAGCAGCATACATGACCAATCCTGCTTTTTTGCCTTTTATCATAAAGGTGACAGTTAATAAAAGCGTATACCATAGTAATTTTGTATGATTGTCTTGCATTACGATTGTGATAGCGGAAAAGGCAACAAAAGCCACTGAAAGTTGAAATGTGGAGATCATATTAAATAGCTTTTTGTCTTTTCGCAAGTATACAAGACCAAATATAAATGAAATGAACAGGATGAAATCTATAATAGCGGGTATTGTTTCTCCCAGATATAGACGCAATATAGATGCTGTAAATGTAATAATCATACCTGCAAGTAGCATAGCGTTAATAAGTTTGAATTTATATTTTAAAAAGGTTTCACTTTCTGAGAAATGAAAATTACTGGTTAAAATATTATCAAGTTTCATAATCGCGTTAATCCTTTTTCTTTGAAGGAATCAATTTTTCCCTCTCGATATAGATCGGTAAATAGAAAGTTTTTTTTAGCTATTTATCTCCTCTTTGATAATCTTTGCAAGATTTTGCATTTGAGATATTTTATCATTGTATGTGATAGCGTTATCTAGCATGATCGATACAAAGGCACTTCCAACGATAACACCATCGACACCTTTGGCTTTTTGTTTGGCTGTTTTTTCATTGACACCAAAGCCTATATAGATATTTGTATCACTTATCTCTCTGATATTGCTAATCACTTGTGTTAAATCTTCACTTTTTCCAGCACCTGTGATACCTGCGTAAGCTACTAGATAGATAAACTTTTGGGCATTATGTAAAACAGTTTTGATCCTCTCTTTCGAGTCTGTAGGAGCAACAAAGTCTATTAGTGCAAGATCTTGTTGCAAAAAACTACTTTTGTATTGTTGTGCTTCTTCATGCGGTAGATCAGGAATGATGAACCCGTTTATACCATATTCTTTAGCTTGTTTTGTAATCTGCGTTATCCCTTGATGGTAAAAAGAATTAAAATATCCCATCCATAAAGTATCTATTTCTTTTGCAATGGTCTTGGAAACATCAAAAAGATGTTTCATCTTAAACCCCTGTTGTAGAGATTTTAAGTTGGCTTTTTCTATCACTGGTCCATCTGCAACAGGATCAGAAAAAGGAACACCAAGTTCAAGGATATCAACACCTGCTTCTTTAAGTGCCAGTGCAGCATCTTCCGTAAAGTCAAGATCCGGGAAACCGGTAGTAATGTATGCGACAAGTTTTTTCAAATTAACTCCATGTGATTTCGATAAGATTATAGCAAAAATTATTGTAAATATTACTCTGAAAATATTTCAAATTGCTATAAAATTGTATTTATAATAATTTTTAGATAAAATTAACCTATTATGGTAGAGAGGATAACATGAGTATTCACACAGCACATATAGAAAAAAAAGTGACGGTTTCAACTATCCGTAAAATGAAATCAGTAGAACCTATTACAATGATCACAGCGTATGATACACTATTTGCAAAACTATTTGATGGTAGTGTTGAGATGATTCTCGTAGGGGATAGTTTAAATATGAGTTTTTCCGGTAAAAGTGATACACTCTCTGCAAATATGGAGATGATGATTTACCATACTAAAGCAGTATGTAATGGTGCAAAGATACCTTTAATAGTGTTTGATATGCCTTTTGGTTCTTATACGACAAAAGATAGAGCATTAAAAAATGCTACCAGAGTTTATCGTGAGACAGACGCACAGGCTGTCAAAATAGAAGGTGGTAAAGAGAGGGCAAAAATCATCAAGACTTTGACAAACAATTCTATCGCAGTAGTTGGGCACATTGGACTTATGCCACAGTTTGTACGAAGTGAAGGTGGTTATAAAGTCAAAGGCAAAGATGAAGACAATATAAAATCTTTGATTGAAGATGCGTTAGCGATAGAAAAAGCAGGGGCTTTTGCGATTGTGATTGAGGGTGTAAAAAGTGAAGCTGCAAAAGCTATAACAGATGCAGTTTCAATCCCGACTATTGGAATTGGAGCAGGGGTAGATACAGATGGACAGGTTTTGGTTTGGAGTGATATGTTCGGTTTTTTTGAAGATTTTAAGCCCAAATTTGCCAAACAGTATCTCAATGGAGCAAAATTGATCAAAGATGCATTAGGAGAGTATGTGGATGAAGTCAAAAATAGAAAATTTCCAAGTGATGAGTACACATACTGATGGAGCGTATAGTAGAAGTTGAAAAACTTGATTTTGAAAATGAATATGAACTAACACTTCGTCCTTCTGATTGGAGTGAATATGTTGGTCAGGAAAAGATTAAGAAAAATTTACAGGTTTTTATCACTGCTGCACAAAAAAGAGGTGAATGTCTTGATCATGTGTTATTCTTTGGACCTCCTGGATTAGGGAAAACAACATTGGCAAATATTATCGCTTCTCAAATGAATGCAAATATCAAAACAACAGCAGCACCTATGATCGAAAAAAGTGGTGATTTAGCAGCCATTTTGACCAACCTAGATGAGGGAGATATCCTTTTTATCGATGAGATTCATAGGCTTTCTCCTGCTATCGAAGAGATTTTATATCCTGCTATGGAGGATTATAGGCTAGATATTATCATAGGTAGTGGTCCTGCTGCACAAACCATTAAACTGGATTTACCGAAGTTTACACTCATCGGTGCAACGACACGTGCAGGTATGATTTCATCACCCTTAAGAGATCGATTTGGTATGCATTTTCGTTTACAGTTTTATAACCATAAAGAGTTAGCCGAGATTATTAAAAGAGCTTCTTTTAAGCTTAGTTGTAGTGCAGATGAAGACGCATGTGTAGAAACAGCAAGACGTAGCCGAGGAACACCAAGGATTGCTTTACGACTTTTAAAACGTATACGTGATTATGCCCAGGTTTCTGATGAATCTTTTATCTCGCAAAATCGTGCAAAATATGCTTTAGATGAACTAGGCGTTGATGAACAGGGATTTGATGATATGGATATTCGCTTTTTAGAACTCTTAGTTCAGGCAAAAGGTAGACCTTTGGGACTTGGAACAATCGCAGCAACGCTTAGTGAAGATGAAGGAACCATCGAAGATGTTATAGAACCATATTTGATTGCCAATGGTTATATTGAGAAAACCGCCAGAGGTAGAGTTGCAACACCAAAAACATATGAACTATTTAGGCTTGTGTCTCCTTTATCTGATAAAACTACACTTTTTGGATGATTTTTTATGAATAGACAATATTTTTTACTGGCACTATTTGTTTTTGTAGTATATTGGATATGGTATCTTTACCAACCTTTTTGGCTACCATTGGCTATTGCTTCATTATTGGCACTTGCTACAAGTAATTTAAATATTTTGATTAGTAAGTATTGTAAATATACTTTCATTAAATCAATTTTATTAACTTTACTTCTAGGGCTTTTGTTTTTTGCTCCTATTATTTATGCACTAAATTCACTTTCTGTTATTATGCAACATTTTGATGCAACGATTATAGATAAGATGGTAGATGTAAAAAGGCATTTGGAAATTCCAGATTTTTTGGGAGCCGTTAAACCTCAATTACAAGATTTTCTAAATAGTATTGATGCGAAAGAGATTACGAAAAATATATTAAAATATATGACTATCATTGCCAAAAATAGTGCTGATTTTGTGAAAGATATGTTTATGATACTTATATTTTATTTCTTTGCAAATTTCTATGGTAAAGAGTTGGTTATGTATCTAAAAGGTATATTACCGTTTGATAAAAATAGTGCATTTTTTCAGGAGATATCAAATGTTATGAATATTGTTTTTTATTCAACATTGGTAACGGCGATATTTGAAGGAGCTCTTTTTGCTATTATCGCTATGATTTATGGATATGATGGTTTATTGTTTGGTATTTTATATGGTTTTGCATCACTTGTTCCTGTAATTGGTGGTGCATTGATGTGGATTCCTCTTAGTATCTATCAACTGTCAATAGGTGATACTTTGGGAGCCTGGGTGATAGGTCTTTATTCTATTATCATTATATCCATAATCGCAGATACTTTTATAAAACCTGCTATCATCAACTGGATAAATCATCTTATGATTAAAATTCCTTCAAAAATAAATCCTATTGTTATATTTTTCTCAATCATTGCGGGACTAACAAGTTTTGGATTTTGGGGTGTGATATTGGGACCTGCAATTACAACACTCTTTATATCCTTTGTAAAAATTTATAAAGTTTTATTGGATGAGGAAGTCTCTTCTGAAGGTAGATAAATTTTACCTTTAAGAAAGAGAGAAGCTTTTCCTGTGATGGATACGCGTTGTTCCTGATCAATAAGTTCACATATGATTGTATTGCCTCGTTGGGAAAGCTGAGCAGAACTTAGTTTTTCTTTGTTTAACATCTTAGCCCAGAGTGGAGCAAGCGAGGTACAAGCAGAACCCGTAATAAAATCTTCATCTACCCCCAATTTTGGTGCGAAAAATCTATAGACAAAATCATGATCAGTCCCTTTTGCTGTGATGCAAATGCCTCTTAAATCTAAACTTTTCAAAGCATCAAACCGAGGTTTTATGTTTTTTATTATCTCTTCATTGTCGTAAACAAGGATATAGTCAAGTCCTTTAAATACACGCAGTGGTTCTTCACCGATCGTTGCATTGAAAAGTGTATGATATTCATCGTCTATAGTAGGCATATGGGCTTGAAGGATAAGAGATAATGCATCATCATTTTTTGTAACTTCAAGTTCTCCACCGATAGCATTAAAAATGATATGGGATAAAGATGTATCTATAAAGTTGAAGATTATATATGCAGCAGCTAAAGTTGCATGTCCACATAGCTCTACCTCTTTTTTAGGTGAGAACCATCGAATATGATAATGATTTTTTTTATCTTCTTTAACAAAAAATGCTGTTTCGCTAGATGCATGTTCAGATGCGATTTTTTGCATCATCTCATCTGACAGCCAGTTATCCAGAGGACAGATAAGAGCAGGATTACCTTTAAATACTTGGTCTGCAAAAGCATCTACTTGATATATATCGAGAGTCACGTGTGTCCTTTTTTACTTAACTTAAGATTATTATAGCTTAAAAAATTTTAAAAATTAAATTGTTTTAATTATATTCATTGATTCCAAAAAAAATGGATCCAATCATCTGCGAGATGAAGTTTAAAATCAGGCTGATATAAAGCATCAGTTTTATAAAAAATGGCACCTGTTTTAAATACACATTTAGGGTTAAGATGCCTAAGCTTGGTTAATACAGCAAGCATAGTATCTCCACTATCTACAATATCATCTACCACTAATACTTGTGTATTGTCTGGAATTTTTGGAATATTATAAATATTTATCCCATCGAGTTTTATTGTATCATTATAATGGATAGAATTTAATGTATAAAGTTCTCTTAGGTTAAGTTTTTCTGCCAAAAAGTGCCCAAAAGTAACACCACCGCGTGCAATGGCAAGAATAACATCAGGTTTATATGTTTTTAACTGTTCAGAAAAATGATTAATATCAGTAGTAAATTCGTCAAAATTGTAATAATACATTTTGTATTCTATAATAATTATGCTAATATTCATATTTCAGATTTTAAATATACAGGGGAATACGTGGAATACACACAGAATGATTTAGAAGAGATGTTGAAACATGAACAGATGAGTTCTGGGGAGCTAGAAATCTTACTTCAATCAAGAGAAGAAGGAAAAATAGATTTTGTTTTGATGGATGTAAGAGAAGTCTTTGAATATACGGATCGAAGTATTAAAGGGGCTGATATATTATTGCCTACTTCCGTTATGAATAATAAAATAGATATGTTTGAAGAATTGAAAGACAAACCAGTTATATTGTACTGTAGAACAGGTAGTAGAACAGGACAAGTCATGTACGCACTCAGAAGAATGGGGTATACAAATATAGTCCATTTAAATCCTGGAATTATGGGGTATTTTGGTGAAACACAGAGAAATGCGCCACTTCCTAATGAACAATAACTCTTTTTAATCGAGCAGACAATTTTACAAGAACTTCATAAGAGATAGTATCAAAAAAGTGGGCTATCTCTTTTGCATCTTTTAGTATTATGATTTCTTCATGAGCACCTTCCACTGATAGACTATCCATTGAAATTTTTCCTAAAATTTTATATCCATTAGTGATAAAGTGTCCATTACCATTAAAACGAAAAAAACCATCTCCATATCCTATATCATAAGTTGATACGGTCATCTTTTTTTGTGCCGTAAAAGAACCTCCATAACCGATACGTTGATATTTGTTTAATTGCAATGTGGAGATTTTGTGTGTATGAAGTTCTAAAATAGGATGCAAATCCAAAACATCAAAAATAGGATCTACTTCATGATACCCATATGCAGCAATACCGCATCTTGCAAAGTTATCATGGTATTCTTTGAGTCGAAGTACAGTGGCACTGTTCGCAGAATGAAACAAAGGTATAGGCATAGCATAGATATTACATAAATTTTTAATAGTTTGTTTTACATACGTCCAAGTTTTTATCTGCCAAAAGAGTTCACTGCTTAATACGTCAGCACTTCGAAAATGTGTCATAACACCAGATAAAATCAAATGCCTCTTTTGGATGATGGAAAATGCTTCCTCTAAATCATCTTTAGCCAAACCATTTCGATGCATACCTGTATCTATTTTTAGTTCTACTTTTGTATGTATGGGAAGCTGTGATAAAGTAGATAGATTGTTGATAACAACAGAATAATTGGAGTTGTATATATGTGGTGTTTTTGGTGCAAGTACGATGATATGTGCAAATAGATTACGAATCTCTTCAGCTTCATCGTAGGTTCTAACGATAGCGCGTATTAGCCCAAATTCATGGGCTAATGTAGCCACTTGGGTGAGACCGTGTCCGTAAGCATTGTCTTTTAAAACAATGCTTAGTTTTTCTTTTGAGCCAAGTTTTTCACATAAAAGTGTAAGGTTGTGAAAAAAAGCCTTCCTACTTATAGTGATGTGCGACACTAGCCGACTTTAATATCTCTAGCTTCTATTAATAGACCTCTAACTTTGCGTGCTTGGTAATCAAGTTTAAAAAAATGATTATAAACTTCTTTTGCATCAAGTTTAGTCTCTTGTGAAAAATCAAAAAGATCATTCTCGTCTTTTGGCACTTGTGTATCAAACAGTGCATAAAATTCATTTCTGATTTGCTCTAACTTCTTCATCTCTTTTCTTACATCTTCTATAGCTGTCATGCTGTATCTCCTTATATATTTACTGCAACTTTATAAGTTGGGTCATCTTCTTCAAATGTACAGTATGGTCCTGCATCTTTGAGTAAAACTTTACAATCTCTACTTAGATGTCTTAATCTCAGTGTTTTTCCTGCTTCTTTATATTTTTTGGTGATGGCATCTATCGCTTCAACACTGGATATATCCATCACACGTGCTTTTTTAAAATCGACGATAATTTGATCAGGATCGTTTTGGATGTCGAACTGTTCATTAAATGATGTAACCGATCCAAAAAATAGAGGTCCGTCTATCTCATATACTTTTGTACCATCTTTTTCGATATGTGTTTGGCTGTATATTTTAGCATGTTGCCACGCAAAAACAAGTGCAGAGATGATGATACCTGCTATAACTGCAATCGCCAAGTCAAAGAAAACGGTGATAATAGTTACGGCAAAGAGAACAAATGCGTCACTTCTTGGCATGTGTTTAAGACGACTTAAACTACTAAACTCAAAGGTACCGATACTCACCATAAACATGATCCCAACCAAAACAGCAACAGGAATAGTACCGATAAGCCCACTTAAACTTACGACAAACAAAATCAAAAGTACCGATGCTGTAAAAGAAGAAACACGCCCCAATCCTCCAGAAGTAAAGTTGATGATACTTTGCCCAATCATAGCACATCCAGCCATACCACCGAACAAACCACTGGAAATATTACCACATCCAAGTGCGATACATTCTTTATTCCCACTACCTCTTGTTCCGCTCATCTCGTCAAGTACCGAAAGTGTTAAAAGAGATTCAATCAATCCCACCATGGCAACTAAAATGGCATAAGGGATGATGATTTTTAAAGATTCCCATGAAAAAAGTGAAAGATCTGGCATGACAAAATGAGGCAATGCTCCTTTGATATCTGCCAAATCAGATACCGTTTTTGTTTCGATGTGACCAAGATATACAGCCAGTGTTAAAAAGACGATAGCAGCCAAACCTGCTGGAATGGCTTTTGTAAATTTTGGCATAAAATACATGATTAGCATAGTGATAACAACGATGATATACATCCAATAATTTTCTGAAAAACTGTGTGTGAGTATATCTTTCCAGTTGGTTAATGTATTAAAGTCACTTGATTTAAAAAACTTAAGCTGTGCCATTGCGATGACTATCGCCAAACCATTTACAAAACCAAACATCGCCGGTTGGGGAACCAAACGAATAAATTTTCCAAGTTTAAAGAATCCGACTAGAACTTGAAAAGCACCGGCAAACAGAGTTGTTAATAAAATATAATGTAAAATCAAAATCGAAAGTGCTTCTTTTGAAAGTTCAGGGTGTAACTTAGTAATTGCAAGTCCAAGTCCGACAAAAACAACAGCGACTGAACCGGTGGCACCACTAATCATGCCAGGTTTTCCACCAAACAAAGAAGTGATTAATCCAATGATAAAAGCGGCATACATTCCCACTAAAGGACTCACTCCTGCTATAAAACTAAACGCGATTGCTTCAGGAACAAGTGCAACGGCGACGACCATACCGGAAAGTACACCATTTTTAATATTGAATTTTTTATAATTTTGAAGATTGATCAAAGTTATCCTTATCTATTGTATAATACCTAAAAACTCGCGATTATACTAAAACAAGTATTTGATGACTATTAAAGGTGCTCTTAAAATGAACAGACTAGAAGTGCTTTATGCAGATGATGTGAAAAAAATCACTTTTAACGTACGAAAAAAAAGATTAGATGGTGATAGGATTATTTTAAAAGGTCCAAGGCATAGTGGTAAAACGTATTTGATATTAGACTTATTGGCTTCTCGAAAAAAGGAGGAATTTTTATATATAGATTTTTCCGATGTTCGTATTGATGCCTCTATCATGCAATATTTAGAAGCTTTCATGCAAAAACATCCTATCAAACTTTTGGTTTTAGAAAACCTTGATTTTCCTGTTTCATTACCAATGTGTTCTCAAATCATCATTACAACGAATCAAAAAGATTTTCATTTAAAGGGTTTTGAGGAAGTATATCTTTATCCTTTGGATTTTGAAGAATTTATAGCATTTGAGAAAAGAGAATCCTCAATAGATACAACCTTTAGTACCTATGCAAATATTGGGACGTTTCCTGATATGTTATATGCTGAAAAAATCGTATTTGTAAAAAGATTTCAACAACTACTTTCGAGCTTTTATGATACCGATGCCGAGTTGGAAGTATTAAAAAATTATGCTATTAGGCAAGGAACATTGATCACACCTTTTTTGATTTTTAACATTGTTAAACAAAAGTATAAAATTTCAAAAGATAGATTTTATGCATATACCCAAAAATTACGTAATGAAGAAGTTGTTTTCATGATTGAAAAATATGGTCAAAAAAGTAATCAAAAAAAACTTTATTTGATTGATTTTGCGATTCGTGGGGTGTTGAGCTTTGAAAAAGATTTTATCAAACGTTTTGAAACTATGATCTTTTTGGAGTTATATAAACGAGGATATGAGATTTTTTATACGGATATAGCAGAGTTTTATCTGCCTGAACAAGAAACTGCCATATTGTCAATGCCTTTTACTATGCATAATTTATTGCAAAACAAACTAAATAGGGCACAGGAACATTTTAAAACATTAGGTGTAAGAAAAGTACAAGTGATTACGATGGAGGCAGAAGAGTTTTTTGTTCAAAATGGCATAGAATATGAAATCATGCCATTTTGGAACTGGGCTTTACAACTATAAGGTATCTACAATAATGCGTCTAATAAAAGATTTAAATTATATACTTTGATACCTTTATCACCATTTGCTACAAAAAGCAAACCCGATGATTGATTGACAGAAACACCAAGAACTTCACCACTTACAGGTTCATTGGCAATGACTTTGATATTTTCAAGATCATCAATTTTCAATATATCTAGTCCATGTGATTTTGTTGCAACGATCGCTTTTGTGTCATGATCCACTAGTGCGATATCGTAGACAGGAGATTTTTTGTATCTAGCTGCGATACTTTTAGTTGATGGATTGCTAATATCGTTAATCACTAATCCATTTTCATCTTTTGGAACATATTCAAATCGTCCATCTTGTGATACTGGATGGTTTTGTAGTGATTGTTTACTAACGATTCGTTCTTTTTTTGGGGATTTGATGTCGCTGATATCAAAAATATTGATAAAACCTTGAGCATTTTCTATATAAAGCTTAGTTTGATCATCTGAAAGAGATACGTGTTTTGCATTGATACCTGAAATAGTAGTGATGACTTCATGATCAACTCTATCTTGATATCCTATTTTAATAATCTCTACCCCTTTGTCACCTTCTGCTACAAATAGAGCATCTTTGGATGCTGTAAGATCTTTGGCATTTGCTTGCGTAGTAAACTCTGAAACAGCACCGTTTGTATTTTTATTTTCAGATGTATTTGTACCCTGTTTTCCTGCTGTACTACCATCAGTGTTTAACGATGCTTGTTTTTGTGTTGATGCAGTTGTGTCCTCGCTTCCTACACCTCCGCCTCCACAACCTACAAAGAGGAGTGTTGAAACTGTGATTGCTACTAATGATTTTGAAATATCCTTATTTCTCATTTAATTGTCCTTGTATCAAATTTTCTACTCAAAGCATCGGTATAAAAGGATTTTTAATTTAGAAAAGAGTACTGTTAAAAATAAAAAAGACAATATTGTGAAGATAAGGAACATAAAAAATATGTTATGTGGAATCGATGAAGCAGGAAGAGGGTGTCTTGCTGGTCCTTTGGTTGTTGCCGGTGTGATTTTAAAACATGAGGTTATGGGATTAGATGATTCAAAAAAGTTAACAGAGAAAAAAAGAGAACTACTGTTTGATAAAATCATAGAAAATGCAGACTATAAGATTGTATTTACAGACAATGAGATGATTGATCAAATTGGGTTATCTCGTGCGATTGCCAATTCTATTGAGCAAATCATCGAAACGTTAAATCCTGAACACACGATTATGGATGGAAATACAAACTTCGGGATATTGGGAGTGCAGCCAATCATCAAAGCTGACACAAAGATTCCCGAAGTGAGTGCGGCAAGTATTTTGGCTAAAGTTAGTAGGGATCGTTTGATGGTTGATCTTGATGAGACATATCCAGTATATGGTTTTAAAAAACACAAGGGGTATGGTACAAAAGCACATATTGAACAGATAAAACTCCACGGACGATCTAAACTGCATCGTTATTCATTTAAGGTAAAAGGAATAGATTATTGATGAAAAATTTAGACCTTTATGCCAAGATAGAGCCGATGATTGGTTTTTATGAAGCGTATGAAAATCTTTATACGAGATATCTACAGATTTTACAAAAATTTGATATTAAAACCATACTTGACGTAGGATGTGGAAATGGAAAATTACTGCAACATTTGCAACACTCTTATGAGGCTGAAGGCATAGACCTCAGTGCCAAGATGGTAAACATCGCAACCAAACGAGGCATGAAAGCTAAGCATTGTTATCTTCATGAAGTAGTTGCAAAATATGATGCACTACTTGCAGTTGCCGATGTGCTAAACTATATGGATCACACTACTTTACAAAAGTTTTTGCATGATGTAGAGGATAGACTCCATCTAGGGGGGTATTTTATATGTGATATCAACACACTACATGGCTTTGAAGATGTCGCAGCAGGTAGCATGAATGCGGATTTTGGAGAGACATTTTTAGCGGTCGATGCGTCATATGATGATGAGGTTTTAGAAACGCACTTTACGCTTTTTGAAGGTGTAGAGCATTGTTACAAAAAAGAAGAAGAAACTATTTTACAGTACTATCACACAGTATCAAAAATTGATGAAATGAGTTCTTTGGAATTGATTGATATTCAAGATATTTCATTATTTTCAGATAAAAGTGATAAAACGATTTTGATTTTTCACAAAGCAAAATTTTAAACCGCATATTAGTCATCTTACACTATAATCGAAGTATTAATAGAATCGGATGGTAACTGCATGAGTACACATAAAACAAAGTTTATATTTGTTACAGGAGGCGTATTAAGTTCTCTTGGTAAAGGAATCGCATCGGCTAGTATAGCCACACTTTTAAAGCACTCTGGTAAAGATGTCAGTATGCTTAAAATAGATCCCTATATCAATGTGGATCCAGGAACGATGAGTCCATTAGAACATGGTGAAGTTTTTGTGACCGCTGATGGTGGAGAAACAGATTTGGATATTGGGCATTATGAGAGATTTTTAAACATAGATCTTTCTAAAGGAAACAATTTTACTACTGGACAGGTTTATTCTACTGTTATTGAAAAAGAGAGACGAGGTGATTATCTGGGAAAAACGATTCAAGTTATTCCTCACATTACCAATGAAATCAAAGAGCGTATCCTAAAAGCGGGTGAAGGTCATGATATATTGATTGTTGAGGTAGGTGGTACGGTAGGGGATATCGAAAGTTTGCCATTTTTAGAAGCGATACGCGAATTTGGCTCAGACGTAGGACGCACAAATGCACTATATGTGCATCTAACACTTGT
>JALULO010000054.1 GCA_027056215.1 Campylobacterales bacterium
TCACGATACCGCCAAATGCTGTAACAGTGGCGATAGGAACAGATGGAACAGTTTCTGTTTTACAAGCAGGGGATACTGAACCAAATCAAGTTGGACAGATAGAACTTGCAAATTTTATCAATCCTGCAGGATTACATTCTACAGGTGATAATAACTATATCCAAACTGTTGCGTCTGGCGACGTAGTGACTGGAACAGCGGGATTGGAAGGTTTAGGACAAATAAAACAAGGATTTGTAGAGATGAGTAATGTTCAACTAGTTGAAGAAATGACCGATCTTATTACTGGACAGCGTGCTTATGAAGCGAATTCAAAGGCTATTACAACATCAGATGAGATGTTGCAAACAGTCAATCAATTAAAACGATAAAGGTAAAAATTATGATAGATGATTATATGATTGTTTTCTTAGCAATAAGTGGCATAGTATTTTATGTTGGCATCAGTTTTTTGTTTAAATCTTTGGGTGTTAATGACCTTGAAGATGTGGAAGAGGGTTTGAGCGTTTAGCACAGAATACACAATTAAATATCAACTTTTACATACTTTTGTGGTTTTTTCGCTAAAATACGCACAATTTAAACCCACAAAGGTATGTTACGATGAATATCATTACAGGCAATGTCTGGAAATTTGGCGACAATATAGATACGGATCTTATTATCGCTGCACGCTACTTAAACACGTCTGATCCCCATAAACTAGCACAACACGTTATGGAAGATGCTGATCCTGAGTTTATCTCAAAACTACAACCTGGTGACATTATCGTTGCTGGTGAAAACTTTGGATGTGGTAGTAGCCGTGAACACGCACCAATCGCTTTAAAAGCGGCAGGTGTGAGTGCTATTGTTGCAAAAAGTTTTGCACGTATCTTTTACCGAAATGCTTTTAACATGGGACTAGCGATCTTTGAACTTCCTCAAAGTGATGAGATTGATGAAGGTAACTTAATCAAGATTGATCTAGATCATGGTGAGATTACCGATATGGATAAAAAGAAAACATTCTCCTTTGCACCCATTCCCCCTTTTATGCAAGAGTTGATTCAAAGTGGTGGTTTGATTAATTTTGCAAAAGCAGAAATGATGCAGGAGAACAATTAAATGGCAAAGTATAAAATAGCAGTAATCAAAGGGGATGGCATAGGTCCTGAAATCGTGGATGAAGCGATCAAGGTATTAGATGCTTTGGCATCGGTTTGTGATTTTGACTTTAGCTATAAAGAGCTTTTGATGGGTGGAAATGCCTATGATATTACCGGTGATCCGTTACCACAGGAAACAATCGATGGCTGTTTAGAGGCTGATGCTGTTTTATTTGGTTCTATTGGCGGAGAACAGTGGGATACGCTTCCTCGTGATAAACGCCCGGAAAGCGGTTTACTGAGACTTCGCGCTGCTTTGGATTTGTATGCTAACTATCGTCCTGTAAAAGTCTATGATGAGCTCATAGATGCCAGTACCCTGAAACGTGAAGTGATAGAAGGTGTTGATCTTTTAGTGATGCGTGAGCTTACCGGCGGGATCTACTTTGGTCAACCAAGAGAGCGTACAGAAGAAAAAGCGTTTAATACCATGGTCTATACCAAAGATGAGGTCAAGCGAATCGCTAAAGAAGCATTTGAATCTGCTATGCGAAGAGATAAACGTGTTTGTTCTGTAGACAAAGCAAATGTTTTGGAAGTAAGCCAATTTTGGAGAAATATCGTTGAAGAGGTTGCACAAGAGTATCCTGAGGTAACACTAACACATATGTATGTTGACAATGCAGCGATGCAACTTGTTCGTAATCCAAAACAGTTTGATGTGATTTTAACGTCAAATATCTTTGGTGATATCCTGAGTGATGAAGCAAGTATGTTAAGTGGCTCGATAGGACTCTTACCTTCTGCTTCAGTTGGTGGTAAAGTAGGGCTCTATGAACCGATTCACGGTTCTGCACCGGATATTGCAGGTCAGGGTATTGCTAACCCTATTGCAACCATATCAAGTGCGTCTATGATGCTTCGCTTTGCATTGGGTGAAGAAAAAGCTGCTGATAAGATAGATCAAGCGATTGAGCAAGTTTTACGTGAGGGATACCGTTCTAAAGATATTGCAGATTTTGGAGCAAAAGAGGTTTGTTCTACAACAGAACTTGGTTCTTATATCGCTGAATATGTGTCTAAGAGTTCATGAGTACAGTTACCCTCGCAAAGATATATGAAAAACAAGGTCACTTGGCAGATGCTTTAGATATTTATGAAACGTTATATCAAAAAAATCCTGCTGATTATGAGATCAAAGAAGCTATTGATCGTATCAAAAAAGTAAATACAAAAGCCTTAAAATATTTTATGGGTATGCAAACCCCTGAACAGTTTGCAAAATTTGAAAGATGGTTGGCAAAATCATGGAGTTAAGAGATCTTGTACTTTCAACACTTGAAGAGTTAGATGAAAAGATAGAAAAAGAACATTCTATCGTTAAAGATATCGTAGCAGATAAAAGTCTGGAAAGTGTAGAAAAAAAGCAAAAGATAGAACAAAAAAAAACAGCTAAACCAAAAGATGATGATGAAATTGCCTTCTTAAAACATACAAAAGAGCGTTTACAAGTTTTATTTGAAGGATTAAAATCTGAAGAGATTAGTCATCATGAAGAGAAACTTGACTTAACTTTGAAATATCTACAGCTTCTTTTCGCACAGATTGACCAAAGAATAGAGGCAAAAGAAGCATGAGTCAGTATATACTAAAGATAGATTGTTCTGATGAAAAAGGACTCATTTATAAAATCGCAGATGTTATTTATAAAAATAATCTCAATATCGAGAAAAACAGTGAATATGTAGATGATGAAAATAAAAAGTTTTTTTTCCGTGCGAGGATTAATGGCAATGTTGATACCGTTGTTTTAAAAGAAAAGTTGATGTCTGTATTGCCGCAAGATGCCCATATCTACCTAAATGCAAGACGTGCTAAAAATATTGTTTTAATGGCAACAAAAGAGTCTCATTGTCTAGGAGATATCCTCTTAAAAAATCATAGTGGAGAGTTATTTGCAAATATCCAGGCGGTGATTGCAAATCATGATACATTGAGAGGATTGAGCGAAAAGTTTGATATCCCTTTCTTTTATGTGAGTGCTGAAAATCTCGATCGTGCTTCTCATGAACAAAAGATTTTAACGATTTTGGAAGAGTTTCATCCTGATCTGATTGTATTGGCAAAATATATGCGTATACTTTCAAGTGATTTTGTGCACCATTATCAACATAAAATACTGAATATCCATCACTCGTTTTTACCAGCATTTATCGGTGCAAATCCTTATAAACAAGCCCATCAACGGGGTGTAAAGATCATCGGTGCGACGGCACACTATGTTAACGATAACCTTGATGAGGGACCAATCATCGCACAAGATGTCATCGCTGTAAATCATGAATATAACTGGAAAGATATGCAACACGCAGGACGAAATGTTGAAAAAGTAGTTCTCTCAAATGCGCTAGAGTTGGCTTTGGAAGATCGTATTTTTATCTATGGCAATAAAACGATCATATTTTAATGTTTAATATCGTTCTTGTTCATCCACAAATCCCACAAAATACAGGCAGTATAGGGCGTATCTGTGTTAATACTGATACAAAATTACACATCATAAAGCCTATTTTATTTGATTTGAGTGAAAAAGCTGTTAGGCGTGCGGGTATGGATTATTGGAAATTGTTGGATTTAACGGTTTGGGAAAGTTTGGATGCGTTTTTAGAAGTACACGGTGATCAAAAAGAGCGTTTCTTTTTTGCTACCACAAAAACTGATAAACCCTATTTTCAAGCGACTTTTCAAAAAGGTGATTTCCTCTTTTTTGGGGGAGAGTCAACAGGCTTGCCGCAAGAACTTATGCAACAAAA
>JALULO010000055.1 GCA_027056215.1 Campylobacterales bacterium
GCTAAGGACTCTTTTACACCTAGTGCTTCAAGTGTTTGTCTTTGCATCGCATTTGCCAAAAAGATTTTTTCACCATTGTTTTCACCCTCCTTTACCAAATCCATCTCATGTTCTATGATGATATAGCAGATACCATAACTTTTAAGATTATTGGCGATTTTTTGACCAATGGGACCATATCCGATGATGATGATATGATTTGAAAAACCACTTGATTGCATGACAATCTCTTCTTGGGGTTCTGTAAACATTTTATCAGCCAAACTCTTAAGATTTTTTAAGACAAAAGGTGTGATGATCATAGAAAGTACCACCGTTATAATCAAAATCTGGTTGGTTCTATTGTTAATAAGGTGATTTTGAAAAGCCAGAGCAAATACTGCCAATGCAAATTCACCGATTTGAAACAGTGCCAATGCACTTTTAAAATTTGAACGCATCTGTACAAAAGGCATAAGCACACTAAACTGGATCAGCGCCTTTAATCCCATAATCGATACAAGCAACCCTAAAATGATATACCAATGATCTACAATCGTCATAAGATCAATCTGCATACCAATCGTAACGAAAAAGATTCCCAGTAAGATATCTCTAAAAGGGACAAGATCTGATTCTATCCTATACTTGTACTTCGTCTCCGCGATGGTCATACCTGCCAAAAATGCACCCAATGAAAAGGTAAAACCAAATGTATACGCAACAAAAGAAGCACTCACGACAACCAAAAGTACAGCAATAAGAAAAATCTCCTCAGAGTTTGCTGATGTAATCCAGTTAAAAAAACGCTCTATAAACATCTTTCCAACAACAAAGAGTATCAAAAAAACGATCACTGCACTACCAAGTGTACGCAACAACAGTAAACTAATAGAATCGGTATTTGAAGTAAAGATAGAGATCATCAACAAGATAGGGATAACAGCCAAATCTTGAAAAAGTAAGATTCCTAGCGTGATACGTCCATAGCCACTATGAATCTCGGCGTTTTCATTGAGTATCTTTAGCACGATAGCGGTTGAGGAAAGTGAGAGTGCAAAGCCTAAAACAATAGCACTTTTACTTTCTAAACCAAAAGCAAAAATACCCAACATCGTAAAGACAAAACCTGTTACAAAAACTTGCAAAGAGCCATAAAGGAAAACCTCTTTTTTCATCTTTAAAAGATGTGCAACTGAAAATTCAAGACCAATCGTAAACATCAAAAAAACAATACCAAACTCAGCAAGATGATTTAACTCTTCTGTTTGGATATCACGCATACCAAAAATATAACTAATAGCAAGCCCCGAAAAGATGTACCCGATGATCGTTGGGATATCAAACCTTTTCAATATCACATTGAGTATCGTAGCAATAAGAATAGTGGTAATAAAAATAAATAAAATATTTTCCACAATTACTCCATTATGTTTATATATTCTATTTTATCATGATTTTTAAGTATAATGAAATTGATAACACAAGGATACCTATGAAAAAGATACTGATCAGCTTTTTATTCTTACTACTTTCTATATCAACTATGCATGCTCAAAATAATAAAATGCAGTTACTATACGTGGAGATGGAGCATTGTCCATGGTGTCACAAGATGAACAGTGAAGTATTTGACAATCCAAAGATTTTTGATCAATTGAAAAGTATGTATAAAATCACAAAAATGAAAAAAGGTGCGACTGCATTACCGGCATTTTTACATCCAAGATACTACCCAACTACTTATATCCTCTCTGAAAATGGTCAAAAAGTCATTGATGAATTGCCAGGTTATATGGAATCTACACGGTTTTTAGACTATCTCAAAGATCTTTATGAGATAGAAAACAGTGAAAATTAAAACAGATCAAATCTTTAAAAAATCCCTGATATCATCAATCTTTCTCTCAACTCCTTCATAACCATGCGTACCGCCCTCTTCAATATCTAAGATAGAATCTTTAAATTTTAAAGCAGCTTCTTTATAATCGAGTACCGTATCAGCAGTTTGAAGTAAAAGCATAAAGTTTTGGGGATTGGGATTTTGAACATCGTAGTTTTTTCACACATGAAACTATCTGTTCAAGCGTATCCATCGCAGTGCAATGATGCGATCTTTAAAATGATCTCTTAAGATTGTAGCTTTACCACTTTTGGCACTGCTTCCAAATCCATGGATATAAATCAACATAAAGAACTTCTATTTATATAAAATTGTTCTATATTTTCAAATATTTTTAATAACTCATCTTTATAGGCAAAGATATTATTGAGTGCTTCACTCATCTCTTCGGGATTATCATCATATTGATGTGCTATATTATTTCTTACATCTCTTAATTTTTTCCATAGATTGACATCTAAAATATCGACTTTTTCCAATTGATTTAATATATCCAAAAAAGTAAGTTGGGAAATATCTTCTATATACTCAGATGCAACCATCTTAAACAGTCTCATCCCCAAAGTATCTTGAAGTTTGGCAAATCTAAAAAGATACTGATCTATTGCTTCTACTTCATCATCGCTCAATCTCTCATATCGTGGTGCAGAGAGTGGAAATATACTATGTATCTTTGCATAAGACTTTTCAATTCTTAGTATATGCTTTTTACACTGATTAAAATATTTTTCTCTTTTTATGCTCTTATCATCCAAAATCACCCCTTTTTTCAAAGCTTCTTGTTCTACTGATCTATCTGTATCTCTTGAGATCACTACATCTATCTTTTGATCACCTATTTTATCTTTTAATTTTACTAAAAAATCGATCTTTTTTTCTGTTAAATTGTCATGATCCTCCGTTTGGATATACAAATCGATATCACCACCCTTTTTATGAGTATCTACCCTAGATCCAAAAAGATAGATATCACCACTTTTAAATACCTCTGTAAAACTCTCTTTTATCGCTTCTATCTCTTTTATAGTTAATCGCATCTATGCCTCCCCATTCACAAACATCATCTTCACTTAAATAGTAATATTTGCATTATGTAAAATATCACCATTCTATCTAAGTTTTATTGATAAAAAATTTGTAGGAGAATCAAACCCACATTCATAACATAAAACCACCAAACAATATCTTTTTGAAAGTTTTACTATCACACACAACCCAAAGCACTCCTTTACCCGGCTTTGGATAAAATCACGCAAATTTTAGAGAATGGAAGAGTACTTCATGAGTGAAAATAAATCAGTATACAATCCCAAAGATACAGAACAGCGTTATTATAAGATCTGGGAAGAGCGTGGCTATTTTGAGATAGAGGGTAACAAACAGATACAACAAGAAGGTAAAAACTTTGCGATCATGATGCCGCCACCAAATGTCACGGGTGTCTTACATATCGGTCATGCGCTTACCTTTACATTGCAAGATATCATGACACGGTACAAGCGTATGGATGGATACAAAACGCTATGGCAACCAGGGCTTGATCATGCAGGTATCGCCACGCAAAATGTGGTCGAAAAACAGCTTCTTGCGGAGGGAAAAACCAAAGAAGAGATTGGTCGTGAGGCATTTTTAAAAAAAGTGTGGGAGTGGAAAGCATATAGTGGTGGACAGATCTTTAACCAGATGCGTCATCTTGGCATCTCTCCTGCGTGGAGTCGTGAACGTTTTACAATGGATGAAGGGCTTAAAAATGCTGTGAAAAAGATCTTTGTCAAACTCTACGATGAAGGTTTGATTGTTCGAGATAACTATATGGTAAATTGGTGTACCCATGATGGTGCATTGAGTGATATCGAAGTTGAGCATGAAGATGTTAACGGTAAGTTTTACCATATCAAGTATCCTCTTTCAGATGGTAGCGGTGATGTTGTCGTGGCTACAACCAGACCTGAGACATATTTTGGCGATACGGC
>JALULO010000056.1 GCA_027056215.1 Campylobacterales bacterium
TATGCAGTTTGAGACTTATCCTTTTGAAAAACTCACCAAATTACTTGAGGGTATCACGCCTGATAGCAGTTATACACCTATCACTCTCACCATAGGTGAACCACAGTTTGATACACCCAAGTTTATCCAAGAGGCACTTTGCCAAAATGTAACACGCTTAAACAAGTATCCCAAAACATCTGGTGAACAAAGCCTCAGAGATGCCCAAAGGGAGTTTGTTTCCTACCGTTTTGGTGTCAAGCTTGATGACAGACAAATCATCCCTACCTTTGGAACAAGAGAAGTGCTTTTTAATTTTCCACAGTTCTTACTCGCAGATAAGCAAAATCCTGTCATGGCATTTACCAATCCTTTTTATCAAATCTATGAAGGTGCAGCGATTGCCAGTGGGGCGAAGATTCACCATATCAACCTGACAAAAGAGAACAATTTTCAAGCCCAAATAGACCCAGATATGTTACGAGAGTGTGACTTTGTCATCCTTAACTTTCCAAATAACCCAACCAGTGCCAGCATGGATATACAAAGCCTTCAAGCGTGGGTTAAAGCTGCATTAGAGTATGATTTTGTACTCTTAAATGACGAGTGCTACAGTGAGATATATACAGGCTACAAAGACCCCTCTTTGCTTCAAGCAAGTATCCAAGTGGGTAATGAAAGCTTTAAAAATATAGTGATCGTTAACTCCATTTCCAAAAGAAGTTCAGCACCTTCTCTTCGTTCAGGATTTATCGCCGGAGATGCCGATATACTTAAAGCTTATATGCAGTATAGAACGTATGTGGGATGTGCATCACCTCTGCCTTTACAAGCAGCGGCAACAGCAGCCTGGGAAGATGAAGGGCATGTTGCATTTTTCAGAGAACTCTATGCCAAAAATTTTCAAATAGCCCAAGAGATTTTAGGCATAACCATTCCAAAATCAACCTTTTACATCTGGCTTGAAGTGGAAGATGATCTGGAATTTACCAAAACATTGTATCAAGAAAAAAATGTCAAAGTATTGCCGGGAAGCTTTCTTACCCGTGGTAAAAGAAAAGAAAAATATGTCAGAATCGCACTCGTAGAAGATGAACAACGCACAACAGAGGCACTTACAAGGATCAAAGACTATGTCAAATAAAATACACTTTATCGGTATTGGTGGGATTGGATTATCCGCACTTGCACGCTTTTTGAAAAAAAATGGTTACGATATCACCGGCTCAGATATGAAAAGCTCTCCCATCACCAAAATGCTCCAGGACGAGGGTATCGATGTATCCATCCCCCAAAGCAAAGAAAATATCACTGACCAAAGTATCGTTATCTACTCCGCCGCTGTGAAGGAGGATAATCCTGAAATCTTAGCAGCAAAAGAAAAAGGTATGCTTTTACTCTCCAGAAAAGAGGCATTGCCCTTTATACTTAAAGATAAAAAAGTCTTTGCCGTTGCAGGGGCACATGGCAAAAGTACCACATCTGCTATGTTAGCATCTTTGATAGACGGTTCTGTCATCATCGGTGCTGAGAGTAAACAGTTTGGTTCTAACATGTACTACAAAGATACAGAAGAGTTGATCTTTGAAGCCGATGAGAGCGATGCTAGTTTTATCAATACAAATCCCTACATCGCGATTGTTACCAATGCAGAACCAGAGCATATGGAATTTTATGACTATGATTTGGAAAAATTTCATGATGCGTACCGTACGTTTATCCAAAAAGCAAAGATTCGTGTACTCAATGCGGAAGATCCCTTTTTAGCCACACTTCATGATATCGAAGCGATTCGTCTTTATCCTAGTCAAGATATCAAAAGTATTAAAACCATCATCATCGGTGGCGAACCTTATACCTCTTTTGTGTTGAAAGATTTAGGTACATTTGAAGTTTTTGGTGTAGGTGAACATATCGCGATCAATGCTTCTTTGACGATTCTTGCAGCTATCACACAAAACTCTCTTGAAAATGTCAGAGTCAATCTCAAAACCTATAAAGGCATCAAAAAGCGATTTGATATACTTGAAAAAGATGCTCATTTTGTGATCATAGATGACTATGCCCATCATCCCACAGAGATCGAAGCAACGATCAAATCTGCTAGAAAATATGCCAGACTCATAGGGCTTAAAAAAGTAGTCGCTATCTGGCAACCCCATAAATACAGCCGAACTATCGATAATCTTGAAAAATTTAAAGAGTGCTTTGCAGGTATCGATGAACTGATCATTTTACCGGTTTACAATGTCGGTGAGAGTGAAAAAAAGATAGATTTTAAACGTCATTTTAAAAAATATGCACCTCTTTTTGCAGATAAAATCAAAAAAGAGACCGGTTATCTAAGCGTTGTCAAAGATCATCAAAGTATCCAAAATCTCAAAGATGGTTTAATCATAGGGCTTGGCGCAGGGGATATCACTTACCAGTTACGAGGGATTGAATAGATGCAGATTTTACTGGGGATTTTAGTTGTCATCATTCTGATAACCCTTTTTGCCGCACAATTTGAAAAGATATCCCACCAAAAGAAGATGCATATTCTCAAGCTTGCAGCCTTTATCTTTGCCATAGCTTGGCTTTACCAAAGTATGACGACATCACAGGCGCAAAACAAACGTGCAAAAGTCAATGCTTTTGAACAAGGCAAAACACTATTATGTCAAAACGACCCTATAAACCAAGCTTTTTTTTATTATGAGGGGGGTACAGAATCTTTTGTAACCAATGATAAAAATAGCTCACTCAATGGTATAATCTACCCTATCACAGATTGCGAGATCAAAAAGTAGTTATGAAAAGCATCGTTTCCAAACTCGATTTACAAGAGTATATCAACCACTTTGAAAAGTTTCTCTCTCGTCCAAAACCTCTCTTTATCCAAGGAGATGCAAACTTGCATTTTCAATTTATCCAAAAACTCTCTACACTCGATTTTAAAGCACCAAAAGAGGTACAAAATCTTGACACACAACTGATGTATCTTAAAAAGCAGGGAAAACTTAAGATTTATGAGATTTACGAATTTGTTAAAATCATCAGTTATTTCATCTATCTCAAAAAAGCGATTTATGAAGGAGTTTTAAGCACTTGGCTAGATAAAATCATCATCCCTGATGAGATCAAAGAGATTGTTATGTACTTTGATCATGAAGGATTACTCTCTGAAGAGATTGATGAGCGTTTTGTCACAATCAACGCCTCTTTAAAACATAACAAAGAGCAGATCAAAGAGAGTTTACGACGGCTTTTGGCAACTGCCAAACTACAACCCTATTTAGTAGATAAACAAATTCACTATATCGATGAGAGTGAAACACTACTGGTAAGAGGGGGCTTTAACCACTTTTTAAAAGGAAGTGTCGCGGCACGTAGTAGCGGTGGCTATTTTTATGTTATCCCTGAAAGTATCTCAAAACTGAAAAAATCACAAGCACAGATGTTAAGCCAAAAAGATGAAATCATCTATGAATATGAAAAGAAGATATCTGCCATCTTTGCAAAATTTGAACCATTTTTACGTTTTATAAATGGTGCTTTTGACCGCTTTGATCACTATCAAGCACGGGTCTTTTTTGCAAAAGGCAAAAACTTAGAATTTATCAAACCCTCTAGTGATAGCACCATCACACTTAGTGACTTTGCACACCCCGCACTCCATGATCCAAAACCAATCAGTGTTGATTTTTCGCAAAAGATTCTCATGATCACAGGGCTAAATGCAGGAGGAAAGACGATGATGCTAAAATCCATCCTCTCTAGCGTTTTCATGGCAAAGTACCTCTTACCGATGCAAATCAATCCACACAAATCACACATCGGACACTTTAAAGAGATCGCCGCGATCATCGATGATCCCCAATCTGTCAAAAATGACATCTCCACATTTGCAGGGCGTATGCTGGAGTTTAGCAAACTCTTTTCCAAAAATCATTTTATCGTAGGTGTCGATGAAATCGAACTAGGAACAGATTCGGATGAAGCAGCAAGTTTGTTTAAAGTGATTTTAGAAACACTCTCACAAAAAGATGCCAAAATCATCATCACAACCCACCATAAAAGACTCGCATCGATGATGGCAACCCATCCAGAGGTGCAACTTGCAGCTGCGATGTATGATGAAAAACACCAAAAACCAACTTTTGACTTTCTCTATGGCACTATCGGAAAAAGTTACGCTTTTGAAACAGCCCTTCGCTACGGTATCTCTGCGAAACTGATAAGCGAAGCAAAAAAAGTCTATGGGGAAGATCAAGAAAAACTAGGAGAGTTGATCCAAAAAAACATCGATCTAGAACTACAAGCTAGAGATAAACTCTCAACCCTTGACAAAGAGATACAAACTACCCAAAAACTAAAAGAGCAACTAGAAAATCAAAAATTCCACCAAGAACAGACCCTAAACGAACTCAAATCAGAGCTCCAAAAAGAGTATCGTGACGCGATTGATGAAGCCAAAAAAGCGGCAAAAAGTCAAGATAGTGCAAACATTCATAGACTCTTAAATAAAGCCCATCAAAAACAAAAACATGCAGAGCAAAAAGAGATTGCCCATGAGAAAATACCACTCAAAGTAGGCGACTATGTCAAATACCGCAATACAAAAGGAAAAATAGTCTCTATCAAAAAAGAAGAAGCGATGATCGAGAGTGAAGGCATGCGACTTCGTGTACCACTCAAACATCTCAAACGCAGTGGAAATCCTGTGAGCAAAAAACCTAAAGCGAAAACAAACGTAACCATACAACGCCCTGCTTCCTCTTCGGTACAACTTGATCTCCATGGACTTCGGGCAGAAGAAGCGATCGAAAAACTAGACAAATATCTCTCAGATGCCCTCATCACAGGCTATGATGAAGTACTCATTTATCATGGTGTAGGTACAGGAAAACTTGCTTATGCCGTGAAAGAGTTTCTCAAACGACACCCAAAAGTCAAACTATTTAACGATGCACCTGCCAATATGGGCGGTATGGGTGCAACGGTTGTGAGGTTTTAAATGTTTAGCCAAAAGCAGATCGAAAAATACAAACGCACCAAATACATCAGAGAGTTAGAACGTTTTTTAAACCGCATCGTCAGTTATGTTCAAAAAGAGCAAAATCTCGATAAAGAGCGATTTCAAGCCTATGTAGATGAGATATTCAAACCACTTGAGAAGATCGAGAAAGTACGCTTTAACGGTCCTTATCATACACATTTAGAATGTTTTGTAGAACAAAGCGCCAATCTTCCAACCAGTGATTTAGAAATGGATGAAATCAAAAAAGAGATTTTGCATAGTGCCAATCAACTCCAAAAAACCAAACGCAAAAAAAATTTTAAAACCCAAAAGCATAAAGGCAAACAGTTTGACTGAAAAAATACAAATAGGCAAAATCAACACACTTTTCATAGATAGACAGAGCGAATATGGTCTCTTTTTGACAGATATCCAAAACGAAAGCATCCTCTTACCAAAAATCTATGTTACCGACCGGATGCACATCGGTGAAACACTAGATGTCTTTGTCTATACAGATTCAGAAGATAGAATCGTAGCAACAACGCTCAACCCACTGGCGATGCAAGGCGAATTTGCTTTGATGAAAGTAACCGATAGTGCTCCATTTGGCGCTTTTGTAGACTGGGGTTTGCCAAAAGATCTTCTTGTTCCTAAAAAGATGCAAAAAAATCCACTAGAAGTGGGTAAAAGCTATATCATCTATGTTGCTTATGATCTACAAACCAACAGACTCATCGGCGATACCCGAATCGGGCGATACATAAGCCATGATCCCAAAGCGATGCAACATCTCAAAATTGTAGACCTCTGTATCATCGCACGCACGCCCCTAGGCTATAAAGCAATCGCAAATAATCAGTTCGAAGGTATGCTCTATCACAATGAACTTTATGAAACCTTACATATCGGTCAAAAATGTACAGGATATGTTAAAAAAGTACGAGATGATGGAAAATTTGACCTCTCTTTACAACCCATTGGAGAAGCTAAACAAGATGATGCTAGTGCAAAAATCATACACCTTTTAAAAGAGCATAACAACACCCTGCCCTTTACCTATAAAAGTGATGCAAATGCCATCTCAACCATGTTTGGCATGAGTAAGAAAACATTTAAAAAAGCACTCACAAATCTTATCGATCAAGGAAAAATCACACTAAATGAGCATAGTATAACAGGTAATGACAACGCATGAACACGATCATCATGATCTTTGCTCTGCCCATCGGTATCTATCTACTGATGCAAGAAAAAAAGTCTATGCAAAAATATCAAGCGATATTTGACGATTTTTACCAGAAAGTCAACACTGATAGCAGTTTAAACACGCAAGAAAAGCTCAATCTCCTCGAAAAAATGCTCTACCAAAACAACTATAAAATCACCAAAAAAGAAAAAAACTCCGTCACAGGTGAAAAAAAGATCTTCAGTATAGGTTGGCTTTTTATCGGTATAGGTACATTTTATGTTGGATTGATTTTCTATATCCTCTATTATCTCTATATGCAAAAACCTCATGTTGTTAATTTTATGCTATACTATAAAAAAATCTGATATAAGAGGGTTATTATGGATGTAAATAAACTTAGAAAAACATGTCGACCGATTCGTATCCTTGTAGGGCTTGGGCTTATAGGTTATGGAATCTACTCAGGAAATAGTTGGTTTTATCTTGGTGTTATTCCACTCATAGCAGGACTAGCAAACTTTTGTCCAGCTTGTTTGATTACCAAAAAGTGTGATATCGATTAGGTTAAAATCACTAACTTTTAGAACTCCATATACTCAAAATGTTATTGGTGAAAATGGGGATAAGTCTTTATTGCATTAAAGCATTAACAAAATTCATTATATTTTTGCTAGACGCAGAAGCATTTCTTGCTATGATTTAGTTGATGTTAGAGTAAAGAGGCGGAGTTTTGCCTCTTTATCTTTTTTTACTCATTTGAGAGTTTTGTTACACCTAGACCTGTTTCGATGGGATAACCTGCTTTTGCCCACCCTTTGAGTCCTCCTTTGAGGTTGGTCGCATTTTTATAGCCTAGTTTTCTTAGTGTTTGGGCAGCCAAAGCACCACGGCTTCCACCGCGACAATAAGTCACTATCACAGCATCTTTATCTTTGATTTTATTTAAAACTTTAAACTCCAGATTTCCTCTAGTGATTGCATACATATCATCAGCATAAATTTGCCCTTCGGCTCTTTGCTCTGCCTCTCTTACATCTAAAATGATAACATTTTCCTCTTTGTTAATCATCTTTTTTAGTTTTACAGGCTCCATTTCACCAGCTACTTTTTTAGCAATCTCCAAGAGTTTATCTGTCTCTTTATGCCCTGCAAAAAGTGTGCTTGAAGAGAGAATGGTAACAAGTACTAGGTTGATAAGTGTTGTTTTCATGGCATTATTCCTTTTATATAATTGTTTATTAAATCTATTATGTGTCAGTACTATTACTGAACATTTTGACTTTTACTTAATCCCTGACTGGTATATAAGCATATCCTTCATTTTGTTTATCAATCAATCCCATCGTTGAACTTGGCACAAGTTTGACTAAAGGATAGATATCTTTTTCTGTCAATTTAGCTCTTAGCATATTTGCCTCACACATCAGAAATTCTATTCCATAATTCTCTTTAGCAAAAGCGATGCGCTTTTTGAGATCACTATTAGCTTTCACCAATGCAACTTGATCTTTATAAGGAGAATGTGCAAGATCTTTCACAAAAAACTTATAAGCATCGCCATGAATGACTACTACTGCATCAAATTCTTGCAGTTTTCCTTCATAATGTGCTGTATATCTGGCAACACCACTTAAAATTCTCTGTTCAAATGTTTTAAGATTGCCAGTTGTTAAATCAAACACTACTTTTTTTGATACCTCTTCTTCGCTTTTTTTGGTATCGCTTTTTCCTGCCATCATTGGTGTCATAGCCAATACACTTAACAATAAGATGCTTCCAAGTTTATTCATTTATACTCCTTGGTATATTTTATTTACACCCGAATTATAACATCCCAAGTGTAAAGATTGTGTAAATTTAGGTAATTTCCTATTTAACTAAATAAGATTTTATTAACTCCATTTTCCAGAACATTTACTTTTTTCTAATCACAAAATAAATATACTCTTGTTCACTTATCTTGGGTGTGATATGTATTTGCTCTTCACTTTCAATCAGCTCTAAACTATCTGGCAATTCTAACAATATTTTTGTATGGTTATATTGCATGATATCCAGCCCTGCACATTGGATCGGACCATCGGTTCTAAATGTACTGACAATCGCTATCGCCCCTTCTTTGAGTGTGTGATTTAAAACTTCAAAATATTTCTGTCTCTCTTTTTGACTAAGTAGAAAATGAAACACTGCTCTATCATGCCAAAGATCAAACTTTTTATCTGCTTTAAAATTTAAAATATCACTACATTGAAATTTAATATTTTCACTTTTTACTCTTTTCTTTACGATATCAAGAGAAGTTTTTGAAGTATCAAGAAGCGTAATATTTTTGTATCCATTTTGGAGTAAATAATCAACAAGATGGGAAGCACCACAACCAACATCTATGATATGTGCATCTTTTTTGGTATATTTATCGATAAGTTCAAAAGATTTTTGAGGTACATCTTGATGCCATAACACTTGCGTATAGTCAACGCTCTTAAAAATCCCATCCCAATGTTTTTCTCTGCGTATATCAGAGGGGATTTTTTCTGCGCTAAAAGTGGCTCCTTGTGTTGTCTTTGCAGTAGTGTAATGGGTAAGTCCCCTGCAAGTAACATCTGCAAAACCAGCCTTTTCAATGATGCCCATAAGTTCATCTTGACGAAGTGTCCCTGCCACACAATTTGCCCAATCTTCTTGATTACTATCACAACAAGAACTCTGATCGATACTACAACACGACGGCTCGGATATATCTATCATATCTGCAAAATATATCTTGCCCTGTGGTTTTAAAACACGGTAAATTTCAGCAAAAACAGACTCTTTACATGCAGTAAGATTGATCGCACCGTTGGAAATAACAACATCCACACTCTCATCCTCAAGATCGACAGCATCAAAACTACTCTCTAGGATTTCAATGTTTGAAAATCCTGCAAGTTTTGCATGATACGAGGCAATTTCTACCATTTTAGGTGTGATATCAACACCAATAACTCTGCCACTCTCACCCGTATATAAACGAGACACCAAAACATCAACACCCCCACCACAACCTAAATCTAGTACCGTATCACCCTCTTTTATATCAGCATATTTAAAAGGGTTTCCAACTGCAGCACAATACTCCCATACTTCTGAGGGAAGTGTATCTATCCACTCATCTTTATAACCGTGTGCTTTCGCATTTTCCAAACCTTTTGCCCATCCAAAGTCTTTGCTTGGATTTTGGGCCAACTCTGTGTATAGTGCTATGATTTGTGTACTATCTGCCATTTTATTCATCCTCTACTTTTACAATTAAACCTAAACCAGAATCAAAAGGATACCCAGCTCTTGCCCATGCTTTGAGTCCGCCTTTAAGTGTATAGACATTTTTATAACCCATCTTTTTTAATGTTTGTGCAGCTAAAAGACCGCGTCCACCGCTACGGCAGAAAGTAACGATAACTCTATCTTTATTTTTTATCTTATTCATGATTTCAAACTCAAGATCTCCTCTAGTCATCTGTATTATATCATCAGCATATATCTCGCCTTCTGCTCTTTGCACTATTTCTCTTACATCAAGAAGTGTGAACTCATCTTCATTGTCTACCATTTTTTTTAACACAACTGGAGACATTTCCTCGACTTTACTTCTAGCTTTTACCATAAGTCCGTCTATTTCAGGACGACCATATCCAGAGCAGGCTAATTGTTTGTAGGGCGTAGGATTTATCTTTTCATCACGCATATATTTAAAAACAGTAAGTGCTTGTTTATTTGTTGGCTCTTTTATAATAGGTGTTTTTAGTGCATTTTGAAATGGTTTTGTATTACAACTGGACTTTGCTTGAGATGCTGATTTTGTTTTGGCAGGGATACTTGAAAGCTTTTTATCTTCTCCCTTTAGCGTTTCTCTATTTGGACTCACAGCACTAGCACAAGCACCACTAGCACAACTCTCAGCACTAGGAGCAGAAGCAAAAAACTTACCACCCCACATAGGAAATGTCAGCATCACGGCTGTAAAAAGTGTCACAATCGCTAAAAACTTTTTACTTGCCCAAAAGCTCTGGTTATCACAATCACATGCTATCTCTTTACTTGGTTTGAGTTTGTCATACCACGCATAAAGCAGTACCAAGACGGTAAACGCAACCAAATAGTTATGATAGGGAGCCAGCCACGAAAATGAAGATGCCAGAGAACTTGAACCAGCTAAAACTGCGAGAACCGGTGTCACACAACACAACGATGCTGCTATCGTCGCACCTATAAGAGTGAAGATACTTTTATTTGCCATATATTTTTTCCTTTTTAAAAACTAATTACTTTATCGCTCTCAATAACCCAATCCGCTAAAATTTGCATCGTCGAAGAGATGCTTTCATCAAAATATGGCTCATTTTTAAACAAACCACAACGCGCATTACAAGTTCCACATACTTGAAGATTGATGCCTTTACCATACATTTTTTTCAACATATCTACCAAATCATAGTCATAGCTATCAGGTTTAGGCGTTTTATCACGCGCTAAATCAACAGCATCATTCATTAAAAATATATTTACCTTTTCACCACTTTTAAAAAGTGTTTTAGCCAAACGCAGTGCATTCCAAGTCACATCAGTTCCATCATAAGGTTGATGATTTAAGATAATTGTTACCATCGCTAATCCTTTTTTATATTTAGCTAATTTGCTAAATTGGTATAGAAGTCTATATGAAGTTTACTTAATCTAAAGTAAATTGTCTAAATCGCTAAATAGCTTTTTTGTGATATACTTAGATAACAAAGGATGGATATATGTTAGATATGGATGATAAAATTAAGATTTTTAAAGCACTAGGAAATGAGACAAGATTTATGATATTTAAAAACATCTTTACGGGTGGGTATGCCTGTTCTATAGATGACACAAAACCCAAAGAGGATATCATCGCACAAGCCACCTGCGTCACTAGTATTGCAGAACATTTTGACTTTGCATTACCTACTATTTCCAGACATTTAAAAGAGTTAAAAGATGCTAAAATCATCACGATGACCAAAAATAAAAATAAGATATACATCGAACCAAACATCGAAACAATGAAAGAGATAGCTTCATGTTTTGGAACTTTGGTAGAGGATTATGAAAAGGGTGTAATGTATCAATTTGACAATACTAGAAAGAGCATGGAGTCAAACCTTGATTCTTAACTTTTTAGTGCTAAAATAAGTCCAAATATAACAACTACATGGAAAGAAACTCGTGGTATTAGTTTTGAACACCCAAATGATGAAAAATATAATCATCAACAAATCTTAATTATCAATATTGATAGCTATATCTATGCTGTTCCTTTTGTTGAAAATTAGAATGAAAGATTTTTAAAAACGATAATACCAACTAGGAAATTTACTAAAAAATATTTGGGAGGTATGATAGATTATAAATTAGACACTTATTTTGCCTATTCAGAACCTGTCAGAAAAATTATTTATACCACCAATACGGTGGAAGGAGGAGCAGTCTCGTCAACCGTCGCTCTCACACTTCCAAACCCTTAATGATATACAACCTTTACACTACCATCTCTTCTAGCCCAGATTTTTCCATTGTCACCATAAACATCTACTAGATTTGCACCGACAACACCGATATTGTAACCATTTGAATCCGTACTGTTGGCTGTTTTATTTTGGCGTAAGATGATATGATCAAGTTTAGCACTCCAGCAAGCAAATGCCTGTCCACCATTGTTCGTCAAGTCATTATACTCTAGTGTTAGCGTAGCGGAAGGATTGCTACCGGGGTATACGATGCCTGCGCGGTCAGAGGAGTCTGCTTTGCCATTGTAGTTGACATCATTATAGCGATAAAGTATATTATCTGCTCTAGGAGATTTTGCTCCTGCAACATGATTATCGTGTAAAAAGTTACCTGCTACTTCAAAATCTGCACTACTGCTGATATCTAAACCATAATCATGATTTGCATAAGCATTGTTAGAGTAAATCAACATTTTAGCACTACTTTGTACTTTAGCAACGATTCCATGCAATTGACCATAACTACTACAGTAACGCACTGTTACACGGGAGTTTTCTAGTCTGTTTTGTGTTAAAAATGAGATACCTGCACCTTGATTATCTTGAAAGTTTCTAGCTTCTATAAACTCAACAAGAATATTGCCTTTGTTTTTATAACCATTAATACCATTAAGAGAATCGCTATTCCCTTCAACTGTAAAATTGCGTACGATGATATTATGCCCATGTAAACTAACAGCAGAATCAGAGTGATTACTTAAAATAGTTTTACCAACTCCTGCTCCTTCTAAGATGATATTACTCCCTAAAACGATACCTTCATAAGTTTCGATGGTACATTCTGGCATGATGATTTTTCCACCCTCTGTTGGCATGTTTTCAATCAATCCCTCCAGCTCACTCTCTTGACAAGTTTGCATACGATATACATTTTGCACAGGCACATCAAATCCTTGAAATCCCCAATCTGGGTGTTTAAGATCGATACACTCTTGTGTCTTTAAACGATAAAACTGATTATCTGCACAAGGATTGGTTGTCGGTAGTTTGAGATTTTGGTCATGGACAACTGTAATTTGGGAGGATGTATGAGGATTGATATTACCTGTACTTGAAGATCCACATCCCAAGAAAGAAAATGGTAAAATAATTAAAATTAATTTGTACATGATTATCTCCTTAATCTGTATATATAAATAATTATATAATAAAACATTAAATAAGCAAAGGTCGGACTATGCAACAACAAAATAAAGCACGCTATTTCTTTTCTCAACCACATCAGCCATTTTTTACCTGGGGCGTTTTAAACGCCATATTCTTCATGTTTTTGTTTTTGTTGTCTTATAAAGGTATAATCGTATTTGATGTGTCTGCTAATCTTTTTCATGCATACTCCCTGACCTATATCGTTTTTACGGCATTTTTTCAAGGGTTCTTACTGACAACTTTTCCACGATTTTCACAGATGCCACCACTTGAACAAAAGATTTATACGACTAATTTTACGCTATTGGTTACAGGAACGGTTCTCTTTTTAATGGGTGCATTTCTCTCTCCCATCATACTCTATCTTGGTATGTTTGTACTCCTTTTAAACCAAAGTTATACTTTTTATGTCTTTTACCAAATCTACAAAGGATCGCCAGCAACTGATAAACATGATCAGTTTTGGATTTGTATAGGATTTGCAACGGGTATCGTTACCAATGTTTTGCTTATCATTTCTCTTATGTTGGATATCACACCTATGGAAGAGTTCGCAAAACAAGGAGGGGTTTATCTTTACTTGGTATTTGTAGCACTCTCAGTAGGACAGCGGATGATTCCATTTTTTTCGCATGTGATGATTAAACGAAATGCTCTTCTTTTACGCACTGTTTATATCCTGTTCGCATTGGGTTTGATCACCAATCTTTCCCCTTATCCTTATGGATTTGTGCTTTTTTATGTTGCAGGGATTTTACTGGCAAAAGAGATTTATCGTTGGAAGCTACCTTTTAAAAAAGCAGATCCGATTTTGTGGATATTGCACTTAGCGATCTTTTGGCTTCCTGTTGCACTGCTGTTAGGAGGTATTGCTGAGTTGATGGGTGCAATCATACATAAAGAGTTTATATTTATCACACTGCATTTGGTGATGTTAGGCTTTGTCACAACAGTATTGATAGGATTTGGAACGCGTGTGACGCTTGGACACTCGGGAAATATGATGATCACAGACAACCGGA
>JALULO010000057.1 GCA_027056215.1 Campylobacterales bacterium
AGTGCTGGAAGTCCTGCAAGGTTAACTGCTATAGTATAGATATCGCTAAGGTACATTTCCAAAGGATCTTTTTTACTACCAAATTCAAAAGCAGGTGTGGGTGCAACTGGCATAAAGATAAGATCCGCTTCTTTGAAAATAGTTTCAAATTGATCTTTGATAAGGTGTCTAGCTTTTTGTGCACGGATATAGTAAGCATCATAGTATCCAGAACTAAGTACAAAAGTACCCAGTAAGATTCTTCTTTTTACCTCTTCCCCAAAGCCCTCAGAACGGGTTTTGAAATACATATCTTTGATAGCAGCTGTTTTAACTCTATTTCCGTAACGTACACCGTCATAACGGCTAAGATTTGCACTTGCTTCTGCTGTAGCGATGATATAGTAGGTCGCAACATCGTATTTTGAGTTGATCATGTTTTTGTGGATGATTGTATGTCCTGTATCTTCAAGGGCTTTGATCGCATCAAGATTGGCTTGTTTGACTTCTGAACCTGCCTCATCAAGATAGTTGTCTATAACAGCTATGGTAAGCTTTCGTTCAGGGGCTAGTTTGTCACTTACTTTTACATGATCCATAGCAATACTAGTAGAATCCTTCTTCTCATGTCCTGCTATGATATCATATAAGATAGCAGCATCTTCGACATTTTGTGTGATAGGTCCGATTTGGTCTAGTGAACTTGAATATGCTCCAAGACCGTAACGGCTTACTTTTCCATAAGTTGGTTTCATACCCACGCAACCACAAAATGCAGCCGGTTGTCGGATACTTCCACCTGTATCACTTCCAAGTGCAGCGATGGCGATTCCACCAGCAACTGCCGCGGCACTTCCGCCACTACTCCCTCCAGGAACGCACTCAGGATTGTGCGGGTTTAAAGTTTTACCATAAAATGAGCTTTCTGTTGAACTACCCATCGCAAACTCATCCATGTTTGTACGACCAAATGGGCTTAACCCATGGGAAAGGAGTTTATCGATGACAGTTGCGTTATAGGGTGCGACATATCCTTGTAAAATATTTGAAGAGGCGGTAACATTCCAGCCTCTTACTTGTATATTGTCTTTGATGGCGATGGGAATACCCTCACCAGACTCTGCCAAATCACTATCTATCAGTTGTTCGACATAAGCACCTAGTTCTTTCTTCTCTTCAATCTTTTTACGTAAATCTTGTTTTAATGCAGCTATTTCATCTTTTGAAAGTGCAAGTGCCTCTTTTAATGTGATCAAAAGTTTCCCCTGAGTATAAATTTGGGATATTTTAGCAAAAAGATGGTTAGAAGATGAAAATAGTGAGAAAATTCACCATGAAATCTTTTCACTATGCTTTTGTGTATGACGATAAAGGTATATTGCAAACATCAGATGATATAAAAGCCATCCAAAAGAGATAGTTACTAAGATAGATGCTATATCAAAGAAAATAGGGTTGATTAGCGTTAATATCCATACAAAAAAGCTACCCACATGAAGATAAAAATGCATCTTGACACGTTTTGGATGGATGATGTCGTGCATCAGAGGTGCTTTCATGTAACCTTGGTTGGAGAGGTGAAACCAGACTAAAAAAGGAACGATTTTATACGTCATGGCAAAGACAACACTTAAAGCAAAGTATATAAAAGTCAAATAGCTTACTTTATTAACGATACTATAGTCAGAAAATTTGCCTACTATAATCATGAGCATTGAGACTATCAACATCCCCATAGCAAAACGCCAGAGCCATACAGTCGCATCGGAAGTAGGGCGTTTACGTTTATATAGACGGTGGATAGTAAATGAGGCATAGAGTATAAATGATGATGCTATCAACAAGGTGATGAAGTTTGTCGTTGTATCAAAAAGAGGTATGGTTTTTAGCAAAAGTAGTGCAAAAATCGTACCTGTAAAATAGTGGGAAATCAGCTTTGGATAAGCAGGTGTGACATAAAACATTTCGATTACTTGGAATGAGATAGAGACGATTAACAGTGCCACCCAGCCAAACAGAGCAAAAGAGTAGTGTGCGTTTTTAACTAAAACATAGTTGTCTGCGTTATGGATCCCACCTAGTGCAGAGACAAGATAGAGTGCTAGTAGTATGGCAACAGTAAAACCAAGCAGTGCGAAAAGCATCCCTTTTGAAGAACTGGAATGGTTTTGTAGTTTAAAAAGATTTAAAAGCATGATCGCTGTGGCGTACAGAAGCGTAACGCCTAGTAATAGGGCTGCGATAAGATAAAGTGTGGGATTCGCACTGTAAAAAGCACTTAAAAGGGAGATAACACCTAGTGCAAACCCTATATGAACAAACATCGCTTTTTTCGTAGGTGTTTGCAGTACTACACCTGCTATAACAGGTAACATCTGAAAAAGTGCTCCTAGCATGAACGAAGCCATCACGCCAAGGGCTAGTGTATGGGTGATGATCTTTGCCTCTTGTGATTGTATATCAAAAACACGCTCCCCAGCAAAAAGTAGGAATAACCCTGCCAAAACACCAAAAAGTGCACCCGTTACAAAAAAGCGAAGCACGACTGAGATGGGTGGGGCTTGTTCTAAAGAGAGACCGCCTTGGTTAAACATCTACAAGCTCCTCTAAAGAAAGATTGGCTTTCGTGATGAGGATATGCCAGTTTTTATCACTATCTTGGTGTGAGAGTGTTTTGTACCCTTTTTCTTGCACGAGTTGTAAAAGTGGTATGGGATTTTTACGATGGATCATATGCAAGTAACTGCTCTCATCCATCGTTTGTAAGCATCTTAGTGCCTCTTCCATCGGCTTTGGATGTTCAAGTTCTCTAGCATCAAGTGCGATTTTTAGCACACTTACGCCTTTTTCAATGCTTCGATAGTCTCTTCTTTTGTTGCAACAGGAATGACACGGTCACACATCGCATAGAGCATTTGCTCCTCTTTCATGTTGTGTTGTTGCAGTAAAATCATCATCGATTCAGCGATAGAGAGATAAGCATCTTTATCTTTTTCTTCCACTGCACCTGCAAGACGACCGATAAGCTCACGCATCTGTTCATGTTCATACCGCATCATATTTGTAGGACCCTCCGTTGAACCGGTAACTTCTTCAAAAGCAGGAAATAAAATCTCTTCCTCTTTTGCAAAATGCCCCAATGTATCCTCCGCAAAGCGTACAAAAGTATCTTGTGCCTTTTCAAAATCACCGTCAATAACCGCTTTTTCCGCATCAGCAAATTCGGTATCACAAGCTCTGTGTTCGCTTTTCATGTAGTTTGATATGATCATAGTTTTATCCTTGTTTTATAGTGCTAAAAAGTATAAACAAACTTATGTAAATATATGTTGATTTTGGTCAAGAACTATGGTGTGTCTATCTCAACATGGAGCGTTTTTACACCACTTTTGACTTCAAAGCTCTCCGTGTTGTTTGATGTGAGTTTTAGGGTTATCGTATTTTGATCTAAAAATCTTATCTCAACATCTGCGGGGAAATGTAGATCTTTTAAAAGATCATGGGAGTCTACCGGTTTAAAGTAAAGTGTGTAAAGGGTGTGTGGTTTGATCTTGATATGAGCTTGATTTTTGGTGATGATAAAAAATGGTTTTGGCAGTTTTTTGGTGCGAAAGTGCCACTCTTTAGTTGCATTTTTACCATCTGCTCGATAGGTAACAACCACTTTGTACGGTGTGTCATAATCTAGTCTTTTATAAGGAAAAAGTGCATACTGATTTGGTTTAAACATATGGTTTGGGTCGTTTTTGACATCTAAAACTTTAGCAGGAATTTCTTCATCATCCATCGTATAAAGTGCAAATGTTGTAAGCCTGCTGTGTTTAAAATAGTAGTCGTTAAACTGAATGCTGATAGGAAAACCACTGACATCATACTCTGGTAGAGGATCGGGTGACTCGTTGTAAAATGCTGGAGGTACGTTATCTTGCTTGTCATAAGGATAGATGATCAACTTTTTGGATGCAGACTTTCGTAACTGAAAAAGACTATGAAATGTTTGTTCTTCGATGCGGTGATTGGGATTTTTGCAGATATGATAAACATACTTTTCATCACCGTCATAACTTCTTTGTGTGCATAGATCATCTAACTCATAGATCCCCATATCATATACAAAAGCATTTTGATTGGTATCTTTTGGGTTTTGTACGATTCCTATACCGATCTCATCACTTTGAAAATCAAGAAAGCCAAAACGGTGATATATAGCAGAAAAAAGTTCATCGATAGAATCTTTATAATCAAGAACATTGACCGAAACATTTTCTGTAATCATACCAACTTGATAACCCGCTTGCAAAGCTCTTTGTTTAGGTGTCTCACCTGTGAAACCTCGCGCACCTTCTTTTTCAAAGTGACCAAGTTTGTGGTTTTGAATCAGATAGTTCGCATGGGTCATAGCCGCTTTTTGTAAGATTTTGTTTGTGATATATCTAGACATCCCCGTTTCTTGACGAAGTGTGTTGAGGTAGTCCAGCGCCATAGATTTTTCATACGCCACATCCATCGGCGGTGCTTTGATCTCAATAGTTTTTGGTTTGGGGCTATCAAACCAAAAAGCATAAACGCAAAGTGAAGATAGTATTAATAGTACAAAAAAACGCATGCACACTCCTGAAAACTATTATACCAAATCTATTGGATATATTGCCTTTTTGGTCTGTTTCATATAACGGTTTATTGATCTCGTTTAACAGCAGTTCGTGTGCGATGTTTTGTTGTATTTAACGCTTGTTTTGATTAAAAATATCCAATACATGAATAATGTTTTTTGAAATATTTATCTTGTAAACAATCGTATACCCTTTAAAAATCATATCTCTAATATTTTCAGTGTCAAAGTAAATTGATTGTCTATTTTTAAATGGATAATTAGGAAGATTAAATATCGTTTTTTCTAGTTTTTCGGCAAAATCAACACTTGCCATTGGTTTGTCCTCAGCTATATGGTCAATGATTTTAAAAAGATTGATTTCAAAAGTAGGATTATAAATAATTTTCATTATTTAGATTTGATTGTTTCAAGATGCTTGTGTACTTTGTTCCATAATTCATCATGAGAAACTGTATCACTACCACTTTCGATGATTTGTTGTAATTTTTTCTGCCTTTCGTAAAAATATGGATCTTCTTCTAAATTTTTATCTTTTGTAACTTTTATGTTGTCTTTAAAATTATCAAGTACATTCATAAACTCTGTCATAAAATCATCTTTTACTTCGATTGTTAGTATTCGCATGGTTGTCTCCGATGTTTTTATATTTACTGATTATAGCAAATTTTTAGTGCTTTTTGTTTTACTCTAAGATTTTTCAAGGAAACTTTGCATAACCATAGTACAAAAAAACGCATGCATACTCCTAAAAACTATTATACCAAATCTATTGGATATAATCTAGAAAAAAGGTCTATACTTATGGTTATAATCACCCCGATACTGATCTTCATAAATGTACTAGTTTACTTTCTCACCCAAGACCCTATAAGTCATGTAAAGTATGGTTTAAATAGTTACTTTTTTGAAGGTGCATACTGGCAACCGTTAACCTCTATGTTCATGCACGCAAATCTTTCCCATCTGGCGATGAATATGGTCGTTCTTTTTCAGTTTGGGTATATGTTAGAAAAAGAGTTAAATGCTCATGTAAAGTATCTGATTATCTATCTTGCAGGTGGTTTATTGACATCACTATTGACGATCTTTTTTATGCATTACACTGGTTTGGATCACAATGTCGTAGGTGCATCTGGTGCGATCAGTGTCCTCTTTGGCTGGTTTGCCAAAAAAGATCCAAATCTAAGAGGCGGACTTATCGTCGCGATACTGGTTATCAGCTTTGTTCCACTTTTGATGGGTGTTCCTGTTGCTTGGTATGGACATCTCATCGGATTTGGTTTAGGGTATATCTTGGGGTATGTGATTTAGTGAGGTTTTGACCATATTTTATGATTAAGTATCATCTTAATCAAAGTATGGTAAAGTATGGTAAATAAAGGAGAAAGTATGACTAAAAAGATGACGATAACCCTTGAAGAGAGTCTTATCGATGAGTTAAACTATCTATCTAAAGAGACTGGCAAGAAAAAGGCTCAGGTGGTTCGTGAAGCACTGCAAGACTATTTTGATACGGATGCCGTGATCAAGAGCGTTCAAGCCTATAAGATGGGGATGTTAGATACCGTTTCTCATGAAGATGTAAGGAAATTGCTTGAGATTTAGTATCAAATATGATCCAAAAGCCGTAAAGCAACTGCAAAAACTTGACAAACATGAAGCATCGAAAATTTTAGATGCTATCGAAGAGTATGTTGCAGAGCCTATACAAACAAAAGTAAAAAAACTTAAAACTCCATTTGATGGAGCATATAGATTGCGTGTTGGAGATTATCGAGTTATATTTTACAAGGAAGAGGATTTGATGCTCATTTCTAAAATCGCACATAGGAAACAGGTCTATCTTTGACTCTGTCGCTTGGAGGATGGATAAAATCTACCTTTTATACTAAAGCTAAAACATGATATTTTAAGTTTAAATTTATATATACATAGTGAGACGATGAAAGAAAAAAGTTTGATTTTTACAGTTAGTGACATATTTGAAAATTGTGAACCTTCTTATTTTGAGAGGGGATTTTCATACTTTAAAAAACATATGGTTGCTTCTTGTCAATTTACTTTAAATACGCCTAAGATGCTTAGTGTTGAGTCATCTGTTTATGGTAGTCGTGATCAACTGTATATGCAGTACATCACTGTGCAAACACTTGCTAATGGAAAGAAAAATATTCTTGGAGATTGTAGTTGTCCCGTAGAGTTTAATTGTAAACATGTGGTTGCAGTGTTACTGTATGTTCTTGAGTTACAAAAAAATACGATTTCAAAATCTCAACGAGAGATCGAAGCGTGGCTTGGTAAGTTTCACAAAAAAGATCCTGTTTTATTCAATCGTCAAAATGCTGAGGATATTTTTATATATAGGATCTTTATCAAAGAGCCACATATCAAATACCTATCACTTGATTTTTATAAAACAAGAGTGCTTAAAAAAGGGGGATATGGGAAAGAATATGCGGTCAATAAGAGTAACCTTTTTTACGATTCTTATCAATACAGTTATTTAACCGAAAAAGATTTGGAGATTATCAAATTATTAAAACCCCTGCGAGGTGATTTTTATCCCTATGAGATAAGTTTTGAAGGTGAATTGGGTGCTATCGCTTTAAAAAAGATTCTCAATACTGGTCGATGTTATTTGGGTAATAGCGATAGGGCACTAAAGTTTGATAAAAAAACGATAAGCCCTGAATTTTTTTGGAAAGATGAAAAAAATGGCAAAAAGAGAATCTCATCTAATCTTGATCAAGCAGGCATGATCTTACCAACTGAGCCTATCTACTACATAGATCCAAAATCAGAGACTATTTGTGAAGTCCAAACAGAACATGATGTGAAGACGTTAACGCTTTTATCAACAGCGCCAGAAGTGGATAAGGATGATTTAGACTTTTTGATGACTGAGTCTTTAGAGGTGATTCCAGAAGTAGAATTGCCGATGCCTAAAGAGTTTGAGCTTGAAGAGATTGTGACGATGCCTGTTCCACATCTTTTTCTTCGCAATTTTACACAATCAGATGGGAAAGTTATACATTTTATAGCATTAAGTTTTATATACGATGTTTACCAGACTCATTCCTATCCCCAACGAAACTATTTTCTAAATCTCGATACCCAAAAACGATTTAAGATCATAAGAGATCTGAAAGCAGAAGAAGATGCCATTTTAGAGCTAAAAGGTTTAGGTTTTACACAAGATGACATGCAAGATCCTTCATCTTTCTTTAGCTTCGCTGATCCTGATATGCAAACAGCTATCGAAAGATGGCGTATATTGCTTGAAGAGAAAGTACAAGTGTTTCAAAAGCGTGGTTGGAAAGTTATCATAGAAGATGATTTTGATTTCAAGTTTAACTATATAGATGATATCTTTGTTGATGCACAGGAAAGTTCTACACACAGTTGGTTTGATGTGATGTATGAGGTTTCGATAGCGGGAGAAAAAAGATCTCTTTTGCCTATCGTAACGGCGTTACTAGAAGAGTATGATTCAGCAGAGCAACTTCCTCCTAAGCTCAATATCCGATTAGAAAATGGTGAATATCTTCATGTTGATTCTGCCAAAATCAAACCTATTTTGCAGACTTTGTTTGAGTTGTTTGATAGTATAGAAGAAGATAAGATAAAGCTCAAACATCATGATGCACATCTGATAAGTGGATTTGAAGATAACAATATCCAATACAAAGGGAGTCGTGAACTCAAAGCTTTAAGCCAAAAACTGCGATCATTTACGGGGATAGAGCAGGTTGATCCTTCTTTAGAACTTCAGGCAAATTTGCGTAACTATCAGCAGTTTGGATTAAGTTGGCTCAATTTTTTGCATGAGTATCGATTTGGTGGTATTTTAGCCGATGATATGGGGCTTGGTAAAACATTACAAACGCTTGCTTTTTTACAAAAACTAAAAAGTGTGGGAAATTTAAATAAGCCAACACTTGTTGTCATGCCGACATCTTTGATCGGAAACTGGAAAAATGAGATAGAAAAGTTTACGCCTGATCTTAGTTATCTGGCTTTGTATGGGAGCGATCGGGCAAAGCTTTTTACGGAGGTAGATAAATATGATTTGCTACTTACTACCTATCAACTTACGCTCAGAGATCAAGAAAAGTTGCAAAATATCGAGTTTTTATATCTCGTACTTGATGAAGCACAGAAGATCAAAAACCATAAAGCGAAAATGACGATAGCGATAAAATCTCTTCATGCAGAACATAAACTAGCCCTGAGTGGTACGCCTATGGAAAATCATCTTGCAGAAGTTTGGTCTATTTTTGATTTTTTGATGCCGGGATTTTTGGGAAATTTAACTTTTTTTAAGCAGTATTATCAAAACCCTATCGAAAAAGAGCATGATTTACAAAGACAAGAACAACTCAAAAAAAAGATCATGCCGTTTATGCTTCGCCGAACGAAAGAGGAAGTGCTTAAAGAGTTGCCTAAAAAAGTTGAGATTATTCAAAAAGTTACTTTTGGAGACAAACAGGCACTCCTTTATGAGAACATCCGTCTTGCGATGGAAAAAAGAGTGACAGATGTTATCAAGAGTAAAGGGCTTTCTCGCTCTCACATAACCATACTTGATGCTCTTTTGAAACTAAGGCAAATCTGCTGTGATCCTGCACTCCTCTCTATGAGTGAAGCAAAAAAAGTAAAGGATTCTGCAAAGAAAGAGACGCTTTTTGAGTTGCTAGAAGAGTTGTTAGCAGAAAATCGAAAGATTTTACTTTTTTCACAGTTTACTACGATGCTTAGTATCATAGAAGATGAAGTGAAAAAACGCAAGATTAATTACGCAAAACTTACTGGACAGACAAGGAAAAGAGAAGAGGCGATTGCAAAGTTTAAACAAGACGATTGTAACCTTTTTCTTATCAGTCTCAAAGCAGGTGGGGTAGGGCTTAATCTGACAGAAGCTGATACGATCATACACTATGATCCATGGTGGAATCCTGCTGTCGAAAATCAAGCAACTGATCGAGCACACAGGATAGGACAGACAAAAACAGTCTTTGTCTATAAGCTTGTTGTAGAAAACTCTATAGAAGAGAAAATCATCACACTGCAAGATAGTAAAAAAGAGTTATATAAAGGGCTTTACGATAAAACGAAAGAGGAAAAAATGCCTTTTCAAGGAGATGACTTGATAGCACTTCTGCGTCAATAGCATATCTAACCCTTTTTAACCAGTAACCCCGATATCACGATTAATACGATACCTGCTAAGGTGTAGCTATCTGGAAATGGATCTCCTAAAAGTGAGCCAAAAAAGATTGAAAATGGGATGAGGGTGTAACTTGCGATACCGACTATGCCAGCATTTGTACTACTGTATGCTTTTGTGAGTAGCCATTGTGAAAGTGTTGCTGTGATGCCGATGATGGTTAGTAGTAGCCAGATGTGGAGTGTTTTTGGCATTACGAAAGGGGCGAGTAAGAAGTCAAGATTTTTGGGTGCATACTGTGTTGATATACCAAAAAGCACAAGAGGCAATAACACGCCCGTTGTCATAAATGAAAGTACAATCATGCGTGAGTCATATAGATGTTTTATGGTACGGATGGTGGTATACGCAGCGGCAGCCAAAAAACCACCGATAAGCCCTAGCAGATGGGGTAATCCCACTTCACTTCCTGTTGGTTTTGTAATCATGATGACACCAATGAAACCGATGAAAAGTGCGAAGATTCCTATTTTGGTTAATCTCTCATGCAAGATAAAAAAAGCCAATATCGCGACAAAAAGTGGTGAGGTTTTGTTGAGCGTAATCGCTTCACCTAAAGGGATATGGGTAATCGTATAAAAGAAAAGTAGCAATGCACTAAACCCAAATAGTCCTCTCCATATAAGTAGTAAAGGCTTTCCACCAGGTAATGTTGCAGGTGTGTGTTTAAGGGTGAGGAGGATAAAAAAAACACCAAAAAGATTACGAAAAAATACAATCTCCAAAGCACTCATGTCATCCCCTAGCATTTTTGCTACAGCACCATTGAGGGCGGAGAGAAGGGCTGAGAAAAACATAAAAAAGACACCTCTGTCAAAACCGTAGATCATGAAACTCCTTTTGAAAGATGATATTGTACATAAATTATTATCAACATACACATCAAAATACGATGTGATTTATTTTGTTATAAATAAAAAGGGATATAATCCATCTGAATTATTTTAATAAGGAGTTTTATATTATGAAAAGACGTTTGTCATGGATTGGTGGTGGTGTGTTAATGGCACTGTTACTATTGTTTACTTTTTCTATTTTTGGGGCAGATCGTCCTATAGGTGCATCGACGTATGTGCCGTATTATGCTGGGATTTTATTTGGTATGGATCCAGCGAACTATAGTTATCTTCGAGAGATCGAAAAGCCAGGAGCGTGGGAAGGGATTATGCTACTTGGTGCTTTGGTTGGTGGTTTTATCACTTCTGTTTTTATCACAAAATCTTTTCGGCTTTCTGTAGTTCCTACTGCTTGGAAAGTGTATAAAAACACTTCTGTTGTTTCCAGATTATTTTGGAGTTTCTTTTCAGGATTTTTACTCATTGTTGGTGCGAGACTTGCAGGTGGTTGTACGTCAGGGCACTTTTTATCAGGTATGAGTCAGACAGCATTTAGCAGTATGATTTTTGGTGGCGTTGTATTGGTTACACTGCTTGTTACAGGTAAACTTTTTTATAAAAGCGGGGAGAAGTAGATGAGTATCGTAGAATATTTTGATTTTGTAGCAAGTAGAACAGAAAATATGTATAACATCGTTCAACACGAAGGACACGGACCTGTTTGGTTGGTGTTTGTTATTGGTATCATTTTTGGAGGTATTATTCAGTATAGTAGGGTAGATAAGTTTGAAAAGATTGCAGGTTTTGCGATGGGTAAAGATACGATTATCCCTAAAATGCTCTTTTTTGCGATTGGATTGACGAGTATCTTACTCTATATAGAAATCAAGCTTGGCTATGCAAGTTATCATGTGAAGCCTATCATGCTTCAAGGATTGATCTTGGGTGGCGTTATTTTTGGTATTGGTATGGCGATTATGGGTAAATGTCCGGGTACTGGTCCTGTCTCTATTGCAGAGGGTCGTATAGATGTTTTGGTAGGTGCGATTGGTGGTATATTCGGTGGATATCTTTTTACCAAATATTATGATGTTTTTTTCAAACCTTTGATGGGTGAAAGCCTTGGTAAGACGACATTAGTTGATGTAACAGGGAAATATGCACCTGAGGCAGTATTTGTTTTTGGTCTATTGTTGATTATAGTTGCTTTTGTGATTCCTAAGATAGAACTTTTTGATGAAGTTGATCTTGAAAAACTTGATGAATGTGATAGACCGGATGTACTATGTGAGGATACTGTATAAATGTATTTGAAATAAGTGTGGTTTTATGTATAGGATTTAGTTCCTATACATAAAGATAAAAAACTATCTGTCTCTGATACCTAAAGTTTTGATAACTTCCATATACTTTTCATAATCTTTTCTTTTTAGATAACGCATAAGTCTTTTTCTTTGACCTACAAGTTTTAAAAGTCCAAGTCTTGAACTGTGATCTTTTTTGTTTGTTTTTAAATGCTCTGTCAAATAAGTAATTCTATTTGAAAGAAGAGCGATTTGTACTTCTGGAGAACCTGTGTCATTCTCACCTCTACCGAATTGTTTTGCGATTTCAGACTTTTTAGCCGAATCTAAAGCCATAACGACCTCCTGATTGGTGTTTTTTCAATATAAAATTGAAGGACTGATTATATCTTTTCTAGCTAAATTGCTTCTTAAAAACACCTCTAATTTAGCACACCGTCTTTATAATTCCACTCTGCTTTGAGATTTCCGTTTTCAAAGTACTCTTTGACAACACCATTTAGTTTACCCTCTTTATAGCTAAGTTCAAACTTTTTACTACCATTTGGGTAGTAAGTTGTGCTTATGCCGTCTTTGACATTGTCTTTATAATTCCAAGCTGCTTTGAGTATACCATTTTCATACTCTTTACTGATACCATTTAATTTTTCATTATGGTAGTTGAGTTCATATTTAAGTTGTCCGTTTGGAGCATATTTTTTAGTGATGCCTTCTTGTATACCATTGACAAAAGTAACTTCTGCTGTTTTTATACCTTGTTTGTTATATTGAGTACTAACGCCATTTAGTATATCGTCTTGAAAATGCCACTTTGCTTTGAACATGCCACTTGGATAGTATTCTGTAGTGATACCGTTTTTCTTACCATTTTCATAGTTTGTTTCAAATTTTACTTTTCCATTCTCAAAATACTCTTTTGAAATCTCTGCCCATAGTGTAGAACTAAGCAGTATGATGAGTAATCCCCCTAAATATACCTTTTTTTGCACACTGATCCTTTGTTTAAAATATTAACTTTAATAAATGCATTAATCAAATTATTATATCATGAAGCATATTTTAAAGCGATAAAGGAAAATGATGAAAGTTAAAATAGTGACAACAATGCTACTTTTGCTAACAACCATCCCTTTTATAACTGGATGTTCTACAAAAAAACCACCTGCGCAAGATTTAAGTATCGCGAAGATGGCAGTCTTAGAAGCAACGGGTGATACGGGCTCAGATGAGGCAACGCACTTTTTGGAAAAATCAAAAGCCGAACTCATAAAGGCACAAAAATTGATGAAGAAAAAGTCTTATGTCAAAGCACAACGTATGGCACAAAAAGCAACAGCAGATGCAAGGCTTGCAAAAATCAAAGCCAAAAATGCACTTTTGAAAAAAGAGGTGGATAAATTGGATTTGGAACTTAAAAGAGTGAAAAAAGATTTTGTAACGATACAGGAGGGTGAGTAACATGAAAAAGATATTTTTGTATAGTGGTGTAGTATCACTACTGTTTTTTGGATGTAGCTCAAAACCGATTGTTACGCCTTCTTTACTCGATGCACAAAAGGCATATGAAAGTATTAAAAAAGATGAGCGTATCAATGAAAACGCACCACTTGCACTTTTTCAAGCAGGAAAGATTTATGATTTAAGCCATAGTGCAAAAGATAAAAAAGAGGCTGATCATTTAGCATATTTACTCAACCATGAAGTAGAAGTGGTTCAAGAGAGTGCAAAAACACAAACGTTGCAAAAGAGAATCGAAGAACTAAAAAATGCCAAACAAAAAGCTTTACTTGATCAAAAAGATACCCAACTTTTGGTGATGCAAAAAGAGATGCAAAAAGCCAAACAACAATTGCAACAACTTCAAGAGTTAAATGCGAAACAGACAAATAGAGGTTTAGTGTTAACCCTTGGCGATGTTTTATTTGA